>JBAZEQ010000261.1:0-3810 GCA_041653855.1 Ignavibacteria bacterium
TAAAAGCATTAAAAGTTTTAATTTTTTTTGTAGGATTAATAATCGGCGGGTAATACAATTCGGTAGCGGTAATTTTTTCTAAAATCGTACTAATACCTCTCTCCGGGTCATCATCGAATTGGACATTGGGTTTAAACAATAACCTCATAGCAGCACCTAAAGTAAAACTTCCAACACTGATACCAAAATCAATTTCATTTGAAAATGAAAATTTTAGCAATTTTAAAAATCTTAGAATATTCACGTTAAAAATAATTGAGGATTTATTTCCTCTGTGTTTGCCTGCGACAAACCTATTAAAATCAATAAACTCCTTATCTACAATCCGGACTAAACTACCCCTATCTAAAGTTGAAATAAAAATTTCACATCCGTTGTTACTCAAAATCTTTGCGGCTTCTTTAAAGAAGTTCGCATGCGAAGGATGGCTTATTGTGATTAATACTCTCAATTTTTATTAAATCCGAATTTTATTAATTGCCAGATTTTAAAACCTATAACAGATATGAACATCAAAAACCGACTATGGATTTTTTGGTAGCGACCCAAATTTTCCGTTTTACCTCCGAATTTTTTTTTATACTCTCTTACACCATATTCTTTATTCGGACTTCCTGCACCTCCAAAATCAAAAATAGTAAATCCATTTTTTTTACTCCATTTTAAAATTTCCCAGATAATTAAATCATTTGGATGCATTCTCAAATAATCGGTATAACTTCCTATATACCACTCATATGTTCTTTCTCTATAGCATAATAAATACATCACTCCGATTAACCTTCCTTCGACGAAAGCGCCAAAAAACTTTATTTTACCTTTTGCCCCAAGAATTTCATTTGCCATTTTAAAAAACTCAATACCGGCTAAAGGCAATTTTGCTCTTTTATATACATCAATTAATATTTCATAACTTTGGTTTATTAAATCGGGTTCATCAAATATTCTAATTTTAACACCAAGTCTTTCCGATTTATTTATCTGGCTTCTTCGTCTTGAGTAAACTTCCTTCCATAGCTCATCTATACTTTTAGTTAAATCGACTAAAATATTTAAATGTTCTTCATAAATATAACCAAAAGCTTCAAAATCTTTTTTAAATAAATCAGTATTCCATAAATTTCTAATTTGAGTATAAACCGCTTTTTTCCTTACTATGTTATCGTATTCTCTTAAAACAATTTTTAATATTTCAATATTATTCTCTTTTATTAAAGGAGCTCCCCAGATTATTGACCTTGCAGACAACCTTCCAAGTAAACCTTTATACTCCCTTTGAATTACAGACACAAGCAATCCGATTATCTCATCATCCTGATTACTACATACAACTAAAACCGGTTCATAATTTTTTTCGGATTTATAGACATTGTACATTTCCGGTGTCTGGAAAACATTCCCTTCGGGATGATTTTTTACAAAAGCCTCCCATTTATTAATATCAACTAACTTATAATCTGTGTTAATTTTATAATTCATTTTATGAACGTAATGTTATGGAACATAATATTTTACAATCATTTTTCATATAAAGATAATACATCTTTCCATTTATCTTTCACATTTTCCCAATTATAATTAATTATTTTTTTGTTCAGATTTTCTCTTACGATGTCATATTTTTGTTTTTCATCATATGCAGTAAGAATTGTATTTACATATGCTTCAATATTATTTTTTTCAACGAATAAAACTTCATTACTTCCGAAAGTTGTAGCTATTCCCCCGACTCTCGAACTGACTACTAACAAATTATAAAAACCAGCTTCAAAAATGGTATTCGGGATATTATCATTAAGAGTAGTATTTAGCAAAATAGAAAATTTTTGATATTCATCGAGTAAAACTTTTCTTTCTATTAAACCGCCAAAGATTATATTCGAGGACTCATATTTATTTTTCAATTTTTCAAACGACGAACCGTCTCCAAAAAAATAAAATTTATAATCATATTTTTCAGTTAATATTTTCGCAACTTCTAAAGCCAGTTCTGGTTGATATAATTCCTCAAAACTTCTTGCCCATAAAATATTTTTATTCCATTTAAATTCACCTGAATTTTTAGGAAAAGAATCAAAATTAAAGATATTGTTAATTTTCACTACGTCATATTTATAACTTTTAAAAACATTTTCCAGATAATCGGATGCAACGATTATTTTTTTATTATTAAATATGTGTTTGACAAAATAATTATATTTATCAAAAAATCTTTCTGCCTGCCCACCGTGAAAGTTAAATAATATTTTTTTATTCAAAAAAAATGCAGCCATAGCTGCTATAAAAACCGGAAAAAATCCAAAATACGAACAACCAACACCAATTATTAAGTCTGATTCGTTAGCATACCTGAATGTATTTATTACTCCTTTAATCCTTTCAAAAATATTTCCGAAAGTAGATACAAGTTTAACATTAAACGATTCACATTCCAACCTGTCTTTTAAAAAAAGAATCTGTTCGGTAATTCCGCTTTTATTATATCTTAAATTAAGAACAAATAATATTTTCAAATCGAATTAAAATATTTTAACAAGGAAATAAAGTGAGAATACTTTAATAAGTCTTTCAAATAACTTTCGTTTTCAAAATTATCTTTAATACCTTTTCCAAATAAGCCGGTATTATCTGAGAATTTATATATCGAGTCATAAATAAAATTCCTTGTCCATTTATCCGAATTAAAGGTATCATTACCTTTTACTTTTTTATATGCTTTCGTTTTTCTAACTCCCTTATATATAGAAATGAAATTAAACGGAAACAGTTTTAATAAATCATCCGGAACATATCCCCTGTCAAGTACTATTTTACCTAATTCAGGTTTGAATTTTTTATATATATAAGCATATAACAACTGACCTTTTCTTCTTTTAAATTTGCTTTTGCCTAAAAAGCCGTTATACATCCCTGCAAATGGAGTTTTATACATTAATTGTACAAAATCATCATCAAAGAACGGAAATCTTGTTGTAACATATAGCCGCTCTATTTGAATTTCCTGGCTAAAATATTTTCTGACACCTTCCTGAATAATAAAAAAGAAAAATCTTAATATTTTATTATAATTCTTATATTTAATAAAATATTCCGAATAAATCTCTTCAATCAACTCTTCTTTATCATCATCAATAATTTCACTAAGAATATAGTTTTTTCTTTTTACATCTTCTAAAATATCACATAAAACATCTTTAGGAGAATCACTCAAAAACAGTTTCTCCGAATAATCATTCATCATTATTCCAAGATTATGTAAAGGTCTCATCACCTCACTGCCAAAAAGTCCTGTTAAAATTGTTTTAGAGTACGAATTCAGATTTTTATAAGCGTACGGATAATTTGAACGCATAATTGGAGCAAACCCATTCGAGTATTCAACAGCTTCGGCTGTACATAAATCATGTTCTTTTTCATACTCTTCATCAAGTAATATTGGTTTATAGTTGATGTTTAATCTTTCAGAAATCATTTTTGGAACTTCAACCTGTTTACTCCCGGACATTCCATAAGAATAGCACAAAAAATCATCGGGATTTTTATCGAGCAAAGCAAGATTTGCCCTGCCATCGAATCCACCGGTTAAAGCTACCAACAACTTTTGAGTATCCGAACAGTACAGATTAGCATTCTGATGTAACTGTTTGCTTAACATTTCCAGTGAATCTTTTTTCGAATATAATTTATCGTTATATAATTCTTCTACACTCCAATATCTTTTTTCTTCCTTCTCTTTTTCACTAAAAATAAAAATCATTCCGTTATCTATTCTAAAAATATCCTTATAAAACGTTTTCACGCCTAACACAT
>JBAZEQ010000262.1:0-3794 GCA_041653855.1 Ignavibacteria bacterium
AAGACTAGATTATCCGATTTCAATAAGAAGAATAATTATGGACATCAGTACGAAATGGATACACAGGCAATTAACCTCAAATTTGATTATTTGATGAGGTACGCAACTACACTGGAAGAGGTCTACTCTAATGCATGATCTTACTTTGGTAAGTTGTAATTACAACACACCAGAGCAAATTCAAACATTACTCAAATCGTGGGTGTTCCACAATGCAGAGGTGAGTAAAAAATGTTTGATAATGGAGCACTCTACTAACGATGACTCCATTCCTTTCTATGTTGATAATGGAATTCCATTCATAAGAAATAGAGGTTCTGTTCATTATCGAGGTGTTGAAGCTGCATTGCATTTAGTTAATACTCGATATATGCTACTAGTTGACTCGGACGTGGTATTTCACAAGTCATTGGACACCATAATCAAATTCTATATTGACAATGGAATCAATCTTGCAGGTAGAGTTGAAGGTGATCGAGGAGGCTTCCTCTTACACAAGAGAATCCATCCTTGGTACTGCTTCATTGATCTAGCATTTATTCGTAAGTACAGTATTAGATTCGTTGATATGGTTAGAGTTCAGGCAACTCAATCTGAAGGGTTTTATCAGAACATGCCTCGCAATGAATTTCAAGGCATTAAGAAATATGATGTAGGCGCTACATTCCTTGAAGATGCGATGAAGTACGGAGCTAGAGTATTTAATCATAATCTAGAAGGCGATTATTTTACTCACTATGAGGGAATGTCTTGGAGAAAAGATTCAGGTAATCAAAACTGGATAGACGCAGATACAGAAGCTAGACGGTTATTTTCTATTGAACATGAAAAATACAAAAACGTCAATCTGAATATTCTTCAATAATATCTAAGTTAGCCAATAGCATATTTCCATTTTCGGCTATTTCGGCTTTGTTTTTCTCTATTGACGCGATTTCGTCAGAGGCATCAATTAATCTGATGTATTTTTCAGAATCGCATATGTCGCAGAAATACGGTATCTTTCCGTGATGAATAGCCCTATAAGTGAAATTACTATGTTCATGGCCATATTTGTTTGGAAATATCTTAAAATATCCGATGTCGTCTATCAATTGCTTGGTGAAGGTAATAAAGCAACCATTGAGGGCGGGTGTTTGCCTTATGTAATCTATCCCGTACATGTTAACTGTCGACGCCTTGTTATCGATATAGTACGAAAAATGAGGGATTTTAGTAGATTCTATTTTCCTTGAATATGCTACACTGAATCCTTTGAAATACAAGATGTCGTCATCTGCTAGAAATCCAATATCACAACCTGCATCTAAAATAGCCTTAATGCACTTGTTTTTCGTTCTTGCGATTCCTCTGTTTTCAGGACTCTTGATTATTTCTATGTTATTTCCGAACAGCAAACTGGCATACACTAGATGATCATCTACCTCAGATCCATCATCTACTAGACATAGGTAGCCATTGTATCCTGAATAGTATAGGCTAAGCAAACTGCGCTTAAATATACTGAGCCGCTCTTCTAGATTGGGTGAATTTCTCATAAAAGTTGAGATCGCTAGTCCTTGCATTTTAATATTTAGGGGGTCGATAAATACAAAATATGAAGAAGTATGTGATTAATTTAGATTGCAGACCAGATCGATTACGGTCTTTTTATCAGGCTATTGAGCCTTTTGGGTTTGAAGTTGAGAGATATAAAGCCGTTGAAGTACCTAGTAGAGGTAGTTCTTCTTTATTAAAAGGCGAAATCGGCTGCAGAGAATCTCATCGCAATATAATAAAAATTGCTAAAGAATCTGGACATGAGAATGTAATGATATTTGAGGATGATTTTGAACCTCTTGATGGATTTTTAGAGCAATATACAAAAATAGTGAATAATTTACCTCAGATGTTCAATTTTATTCAATTTGGTGCAAATGTAATGGGATTGGTGGAAAAATATGACGAAAATCTTAATAGGTGTTATGGTATGTTTGCTGCACATTGTTACATTATTAATTCTTCGATATACGATGAAATACTATCAAATACTGAGGATCTACAGATTGATGTAATATATAAAAACATACATGCAAGGGGTCATAGTTATCTATCGAATAAAACAATATGCCGTCAGCGGGCAGATTACTCTAATATTCAAAATTCACATGTATACTATGGATTTTTACTATGATTACATATAGTAAATTAGGACTTAATGGGCGATTAGGTAATCAGTTATATCAAATAGCATCTACCGTTGGCTATGCGTTAAAATATAATCAAGAATACTGCTTTAATTGGGATTATTCAGAATACTTCAACATAACAAACACGCCAAACATAGAAACACACACTAGAATAATAGAGTCTAATGGATTAAATTATTGCGAACTACCAAAATACGAAAACTATATGAGAAATGTTGATATGCATGGATATTTACAGTCACATAAGTACTTTGACGAATATAAGAAAGAGATTTTTTCTATTTTCAGGGTCAAAGATATTATTGAGGATTGCGGATTTATACATGTTAGGAGAGGAGATTATCTACATCTTCCAAATCATCATCCAATAGTTCCTCTTCAATATTACTTAAGAGGTATGGATATTTTAGGTAAAAGTAAATATTATTGTTTTTCAGATGACATTAAATGGTGTATTGAGAACATTAAGGATGATCGAGTGGTATTTGTAGAAAACACCACTGAAATTGAAGATTTAATGCTAATGATGTCATGCAATGCAGCAATCATAGCAAATTCGTCTTTTTCTTGGTGGGGGGCGTATCTAGGAGGACACGACAATGTCATTGCTCCTCGTAAATGGTTTGGTGATGCATATTCTGGGTTTGTTATAGAGGATAGAATTCCTGAAAGGTGGTTACTGTGCTAGTGAATCAATCGCTCAAGAGTCTGTCGGATAATCATAGTTATCCGCAGGTATGCCTTAACGCTTCTCAGGACGACCAGTCGTTCAATGAATTCAAGAGGAATCGGGTGTACACTCAGATTCTGGAACATACTACTGAAGAGCAGGGTGCGGTTTATTTGAATATCATTTCTAAATGTTCTAGTATTATTGAAGCAATGCCGGAGTTCGCGAAGAACGACCTATATGGGAATCCAATCAAATTCAAATTTGGGGATCTAGGTGCGATCTCCCCGAGCACATTGCGATATGTCAAGGTACTTATGGATTTGGAGACGTATTTCGGTTCCCTAGACGGTTTTGACATTGCGGAAATCGGATGTGGCTATGGTGGGCAGTGTAGAATCATAAACACCTACTTCCACCCAGCCACTTATTGCCTAGTAGACATTAAGCCAGCACTATGCCTTGCTCAGAGGTTCATAGACAATTTCATTATTCCTTCGGTTATGTCGTATCGTACAATGAATGAGTTGGAGCCTAGGAAATGTGACCTTCTAATCAGCAATTACGCTTTTTCAGAACTTCCGAGGGTGATTCAGGATGTCTATCTGGAAAAGGTTGTTCTAAATGCACGTAGAGGATACATGACATACAACCATATCAATCCAGCCGAATTTGACTCGTATAGTGCAGAGGAAATCGTTCGGATGATACCGGGGGCGAAGATCAGCCCTGAAGAGCCGCTGACCTATCCCGGAAACTGTATTGTCACTTGGAAGTGACCGTCATTGATATTCATTAGCAAATAACAATATAAGAAAAAGGTGAAGAGTAATGTTAAAAAGACTCGCTAATTGGCTCAGGGTTAAATTACTAGGAATCAAACCCGGAATCGACATCGAAATTATAGGCACTGTTGCTATAATCAGGATAGATGC
>JBAZEQ010000263.1:0-3781 GCA_041653855.1 Ignavibacteria bacterium
TAATAGCCTTATTTTTGTATGGTATTAGAAGAAGAAGTGTTCTTTAATAATTAAACCCGGTAAACACCAGCAACATTCCCGTAAACAATAAAAAATTAATAGAATGAATTAAGATTTGTTGATGTTTTAATAATTAAATATTTATTATCGGCATTTAATTTAAAAATTATGGAAAAATTAACCAATATTCAAATAACAGAAAATCTAAAATCCCTTAACGGATGGGATTTTAAAGACGGCTCTATAAAAAAAGTATTTAAGACAAAGGGTTTTCCACAGACATTGGGACTTGTATCTGAAATCGGTGCACTCTGCCAGCAGATTGACCATCACCCCGATTATTTGACTTTGAAATATTCCGAAGTTGAAGTATCTTTCTCAACTCACTCCATCGGGGGATTATCTGAAAAAGATTTTGAAATTGCAAAACAAATTGATTTATTATAATATGAAAATATTTTTTATTACGATTTTTTTATTTACTATAACCGGATTTTCTTATCCTCAAATTAAAGATTCAACAGAAGCAAAATCAGTAAAAATATCCGGCTACATAAAAGGAGAAAAAAGCAAACCGATAGAAGGTGCAAACCTCGTAATAGAAGGAACTATAGACGGTACAACTTCGGATAATGTCGGGTACTTTGAATTTGAAACAGAAAAAACAGGCAAAAGAAACATAATAGTTACTGCAATAGACTATTCGGAAAAAAAATATGAAATTGAAATTATAGCCGGAAAGGATTTGCAATTAAATATAAATCTTTCTAAAGCTATTTATACTACTGATGAAATTACTGTTACAGCAAGTTCTTTTACATCGGGTGAAAATTCAAAAGTTACACTTACTCCGCTTGAAATTATGCGTATTCCCGGTGCTGATGCTGACCTTTATCGTGCAATTACTACATTCCCCGGCTCTAACCAGGTGGATGAAGGAAGTCGTATAGCCGTACGCGGAGGTGAACCAAATGAAGTCCTGACTGTTCTCGACCAGGCTTCACTTTATAATCCGTTTATATTCGATAATGATAATAATATGTCATCGTTTTCGACCGTTAATCCGTGGGGATTGAAGGGAATAAATTTTTCGAGTGGTGGTTTCTCATCAAAATTCGGAAATGTACTCTCTGCTGTACTTGACTTACAGACTTATGATGTACCAAAATCGAAATCTATGTTTATAATACTCGGTCTGGCAAACGCGGGAATATCCGGTACGTATGCAAATCGCGAAGGTAATTTCGGCGCATCCTATAATTTTGGACAGACTTTTATTAAACCGTTTCTCTTGATTAATCATTCCGACGATGAATACAATCCCACACCTACTGCTACTACTCTTGGAGGGATTCTATCATATAAATTATCAAAAACAGGTTACATAAAATTTTATGCTGATTATAGTTCGGATAATATCGGGATAAAAAGCACAAGTCCTACATACAACGGTTTTTATAACAGCAAGAGCAAAAACTTTTTTACAAACCTTGCACTTTCGGTTACGCCAACATCAGTTAGTTTATTGAATGTCAGCATATCATCGAGCATTTTTAACAGAAAATTTAATTACGGAATTATCGATTTGAATTCAGATGATATTTATGCAAAAATTCGTTCGGATTTTTCGATGCCCATTACAAGTAAAATAGATATTGGCACTGGAGCCGAATATGAATACAGCGGTTATAAATCTGACGGAGTCTATCCAATGTATTTTTATAATCTTGGTTTGACATCTCCAAAATTTTCTTATAACACAAATAAAAATACAGGGCGTTTCGGTGCATATGCGGAAACTAAAATCAGACCTCACGATAACTTTTATATCGTTGCAGGACTTAGAGGAGATTTCCACACAATATCACAAAACTTTAATGCAGACCCAAGATTATCTGTAGTATATAGAATTTCCAAATACAGCTTTCTTAAAGGTGCTACGGGAATCTATCACCAATATGCATCGCTTCAGGATTACTCATTGAGTCTGAACAATAATTTAAAACCTCAACAGGCAATTCATTACATTCTCGGATATGAATACAACCGTGATAATGATTTTATTTTAAGAATAGAATCTTATTATAAAAAATATTCTAATCTTGTCTCAAATTCCACATATGGATATCTCTACGGCTCCGATGGTGAAGGATTCGCAAAAGGTGCGGATGTATTTTTTAAAGTGAGATTTAAGCCAAAATTTAACGGATGGATATCTTATTCTTTTACGGATTCAAAGCGTAAGCAGACTTCAACAGGTTCCTTGCAGTCTTCTAATTATGATATTACACACAATGTTTCCGTTGTTGGTACATATAACATCTCTGATTATTTAACAGCAGGAATAACGTATCATATCTCAACAGGGAAACCCTATACTCCGGTTTATAGTAGCATATTCGATTCTACTCAATCCGCTTATATTCCATTTTATGCCCCGTTTAATAGTGAGAGATACCCGACATACACCCGCATAGATGTCAATGCTCAATATTTATTTTCTTTTTTTGGAAAGTTTGCGGTAGCATTTTTTGCTTTAAATAATTTACTCGACAATAAAAATCTTTACGCATATACTTATAATTCCGATTATTCACAAAAAATTGCAGTACGCTCGAGTAACTACAGAACAATTTATTTTGGGATTGGTTTTCAGCTTTAAAATTATGTAGACCTTTAACCGTAAAGTACGCAAAGGTTTACGCAATGAACGCAAAGAAGAACTTTATATTAACACTTTATAAAATTAATTTAAAAATTATTATGAAACAATAATTTATTTTGGGATTGGTTTTCAGCTTTAAAATTATGTAGAGCTTTAACCGCAAAGTACGCAAAGATTTACGCAATGAACGCAAAGAAGAACTTTATATTAACACTTTATAAAATTAATTTAACAATATTATGAAACAAAAAATTATTTTTCTCGTTTTACTCGCTTTCCTTTTTTCATCGATATCTTTTGCAGATGACTTTTCAGATGCTATGCTCAAAGCAAAGAAGAATTTAAATTCTGCTATAAATAAGAATGATGAAAAAGCCCTTGTAAAGGTCAGAGGTGAATTCGAAAGGATTCTCCAGCTAAAAAAAGATATGTGGCTTGTGTATTATTACATTTCCTGCACTGATTACTATATTGCTACAACTTATATGAATAACCAGGTAAAAGATAAAATTAAAAAGTACAACGAATCGGCAATGGAAATGATAAATAAATCCATTGAAATCAATCCAGATTTTTGCGATTCTTACGTTATGATGATGAACCTCCAGTTTAACCGCTGGATGTATGAACAGGATAAGATGAATGATATAATTGCATCTTCAGATTTAGCAGCCGAAAAGGCAAAAAAACTCGATGCTGATAATCCGAGGTATCATCTGACACTCGGAATTTCGAGCTATTACACTCCTGAAATGTTTGGAGGCGGAGTGGATAATGCCTTAACAAGTTTGAATAAATCTTACGAGCTATTCCAGACACGAAAGGAAAAAGAAGAGTATTATCCCGACTGGGGAAAAGATATGGTATACGGATTCCTTGCACTTAGCTACATCAAACGTGATAAAGAAGGTGACCTTGTAAAAGCAAAAGAATATCTTGATAAAGGTCTGGAAGCATTTCCAGAATCGGGATTTTTAAAAGGCTATGTTCAAAAACAATACGACGAAAAAGTAAAAGATAATAAATAGACTTGCAACAAATAACTTTATTCGAACTTGCTAAATATTTTTTAATTCTCGGTGCCACGGCTTTCGGCGGACCGCTTGCTGTCATAGA
>JBAZEQ010000264.1:0-3676 GCA_041653855.1 Ignavibacteria bacterium
ATGATGAATTATCGAATTCATTGAAATTAAAAGTAACAAGCCATTTTGTATTTCTTATTGGCTCTGAAGTTTTCTCAATCGCAGTAACGAAATATCCATATTTCTTATCTAACATTCTATTATTTAGGTAAAATAAAGGCTCTCCCGTTGGGAGAGCCTGTGTAAAAGCATTAACTCAAGAATTACATTCCATTACCCATTGAACCGAAGCTCGAAGGTACGACGTAATTGTATCTGTCCTGATGGGATTGTAGAGTCCATTTAGCTAAAGCAGGATTTTCATGACTTAGACTAATTCCTCCAACCGACTTAGGGAAGAAGTTAACGAAACTACACCTCCACATTACATATCCCTGAGTGTAATCATATAGTTCAAGCCAAACCCAGTCATTGTTTCTAACGACACTGTTTGGATAATCGTTTTGGGTAAACTTGCCAGAACCTAAGTTCACACCCATTCCATTCGCAGCATTTGGATCAATTGCTGCATTGTTTGGATTGTCAATTGTTATAGCTCCGACATTATGGACATATTGATTCCACAATGCGAAGAATCTAAAAGCCTTTAGGTCGGCAGTCTCTTGAACTTCCCAGTCTAATTCAGTGTCGTATTCAGTATTTGTGGCAAATGCCATCTTCTGACCCATGAAGAATGAATCAGCAGTCTGAATGACAATCTTGGGGACGTTACCCGTCTTAACAATGACAGATAGATCCTGATCATTGGTAATGTCTGATAGAATAGATGGATTACCCATTGCGGCTTTAATCGCAGTGGTATTAATCCTTATTCTCCAGTGGGTGGTTCGAATAGGATCTCGCTGAGATGCCATTTGAGATACCCAGTAGAAATTTGATTTATCCGCCATTCTTATTCTCCTTATACCTTAATTCCAGATTCGACTATTCCACCTGTTCGGTACAGAGTAGTGGTGAGGTTGATGACTCTAGTATCTCTAACGATTTCAAGTCCAATATCAACATTCAACTGACCTGCATCAATTACTTCAGGGGTGTTATTTGTCTCGTCGCAGATGACATAGTAGTCATATAGACCAGCGGGATCTGCGAGATTCTTGATGAAGTTGAGGTCTTCATTGAGCATATTCCAGATGGTCTTACGAAGTGCAGAGGTATTAAGCTCTGCAACATACTGCTCAAGCATCTTACGGTATCTCTTATTGAGATTAGCCAAGAAGCACACCGCATGCCATCTCTGAAGTACAGATGACTTTGACATTAGAGTGAAATCATCCCAGAAATACTCACCAGTTGCAGTCAATTTGGAAGGATTGATCCTGCTCTGGCTAAGTAAACCTATTTCATCGGGGAATGTACGAGGATTGATGGTTCCTAGTGAAGGAGAAGTAATCAAACCTCTATTTGGACCCCATTGAGTCTGCCATGGGTACGAAGTTGTGTACACGTTATATGCAACAATAGCCTTGAAGACCGAGCGAGCAGCTTCAATCTGTTTCTTGTTGAATACATCGTTAATTATCTGACGACCGTCCTGAGCATTACCCCAGAAAGTTGCGAAGGATGCAGTAGAACCCTCAACTTCATTACCAATCGAAGGGTATTTCTTGAAATACTTGACCAGTTCATTCACATTGGAACGCTTTGGAAGGTCAATGATGCAAGGGGCATCCATTCTGCCACTAGAAACCTTCAACATTGCAGTAACAACTGCCATATCTCCATTTTCTAATCCATCATTTTCGCGATCCGTTCCAAAAGCACTAATGGAAGATCCACCGTCTACAAGCAAAGAAACTTCTAAGTTAGTGGAGTCTGCAAACATACCCCACGCATACACAAGTGCCTGAGAGTTTCTTACTGGGTTAGTATCAGATGTTCCACCCTTTAATTCAGTGCGAGAAACACAACCATCAATGACTGAGTCAGTTGACAATCCAGTCTTAAAGACTAGTAGATTGGAAGATATAGTAGTAATATCCAACTGATCTCCAGAGTCAGTCACATATTCCTTGGTTGTTGCGTAAATGGTTTCTAGTGGATTCTGGCTAGTTAGTGACTCATAGAGTCTAACAATCACAAAGAGATCCAAGAATTCATTCAACGCCTCATTCTCGACAACAGTTAAAGGTAGAGGGTCAGATAGAGCACCGTCAAAGTCACTGAGACTTATGCCATTTAGTTTATAGAACTTATCCCCGTTACGGGCATCGCCGTATAGAAGAACTGCAGTATCATCAACATACTCTTCAGTAGTTCCCGTTCCATATACGGCAAATCGACCCGTATCGCTGAGACTTGCGGAAATTTTGAATCTGTCTCCAGTAGTAACGACTGTTTTGGAGTAATATCCAGTTGTATTTCCTGTGTAAAGTCCAGTATCAGTCTGTGCGTAATATTCTCCAGCTACATCTGCAACTAAGAATATCTGATTATCTGTATCGGTTGAAGGAACAGAATAAGAGTCTTCATAAAGACCTAGACCCTGAACATATGATTTGAATGCAGCCCTTTCAGAACTATAGTAGCTTAATGATGGAGATATATTGAGACTGTGTGCAGTTTCATATATCGGCATGTCAGTTACTGCATTGCCATTAATGTCGGTTGTAATGTCAGATTCGAAAGTCTGAATAGATGTGAAATACTTATCGAAACCGGGATACTTCAAGAACATTGTGAAAGGAGAAGCTGCAATAGTTGAAGCAGCTAGATCAAGATTCTTTTTATTTTCAACCACGGTATACATGTTATTTGAAATAGCAGTTGGTTTGGTGCTATCCGTTGGAGAAGTAATGGTTGAAGCGCCACCTGAGGCCCATGTATATACGCCATAATTAAGTATTTCAGTTCCACTTGAGAGTTGAACAGTCCTAACAATGACAACCTCTGCACCAGCATTTAAGAGGATCTTTGCATTATGAAGAAGATAGACCTGATTAACCGAATACTTCTTTGGAGTCCCAAAAATGGAATATAGTTCACTTTCAGTTGTAACGAGTACAGGAATATTAGAAGGTCCTTTTGGAGTCCAACCCACTAAACCGATCCTATATGGTGCTGCCTTAGTATTAGGGCGACCAGACAAATCTTTGATGTTAATCTGTACTCCAGCCGCTCCCTTTAGATTAG
The DNA here is from genome assembly GCA_041653855.1 of Ignavibacteria bacterium. Lineage (GTDB taxonomy): Bacteria > Bacteroidota > Ignavibacteria > Tepidaquicellales > Tepidaquicellaceae > FEN-1279. Next base: position 3,112 of record JBAZEQ010000264.1, read on the forward strand.
TTTTGATCATGTAAAACTCCTACTTTGATAATATTTAGTTCAGGTCTAAGAAAACAGGATTTTTTGGGATTTCCTAAATATTCTAGATGAACTCTAACATGGCATTATATTTTAAGGGTAATTGGTCTGCCGAGCAGTTGGCCGAAATGGGTATTAATACCAGAGATGCATTTAATCCTTACAATCAAATGCAAAATAGATTTGCTGATCAAGTTACCCATGACAATCTGGCTGGAGAATATACCGATGTGAATGGTGTACAAAGTATCTATTACGTTGCTTCAATGGACACCACCCGAGATCCCATATACCATGAAGATCCAACTCAGACTATGGAACGGGTGTTCCACATAAAGATGGTAGGCGATGAAACCATTGCCGCAGACAAAATCAAATTTGGTAGATTTGTATTTGAGGGAATGGACGAAATTAATGTATTTATTCACAGAGCTACATTCTTTGAAATGAATTATGTGAGTTTACAGAATTATGGAATAGCTCCTTTACTAAATCCATTAAATCATAATCCAATTATTTCTGAAAGAGGCGGTGCTCAATTCAATTA
>JBAZEQ010000265.1:0-2708 GCA_041653855.1 Ignavibacteria bacterium
GAGACTCACTAAAATGTTTTTGCAAATCTTTTTTAGTCAGTTCAGGTATAAAATAGTTTATGAAATTTTCACTATTTTTAACTGCCAGTTCCATAGCAATCAAAATACCCTCTTTATAAATTAGACCTTTTTTATATGCGTCGAATATTTCTTCCATAATAACTACAGTCAATAGTTCAATTTTCAATTTCTTTCTAAGTAATCTTTTTGGATATTGTATCAATACGACAGAAGCCAATACAGGATTGATTTTCCATTCATTCACAAGTTTTTTAAATAATTCTGCGTATTTAGAAATTGCGAGTCCCGGGATAACATCGGGAGGAATATTTAATTTTTTATACCAATTTTCTCTATCCCAGTAATAGTCAGGTAAATTCGACTTAATTTTATCGAGTCTTTCCTGTGTGATTTTTTTAGGAGGTAAATCTGTATCGGGATACATTCTATCAGCACCGGGCAGGATTCTTTCAAAACCGTTTGTTCCGTCTTTTAACGCTTGGCGTGTTTCGGAGGGAATACCAATAGTAGCTTCCCTTGCTCTTATAATTACTTCTTTTGCGGCTAAATCGCAATCGACATTACTTCCCCATACAATTACAAATGCATCATTATCATTTGCACCAATCGCCTTTCTAATATTCCTCCACTCCGAAGTAGCAAGAGTTTCTCCGGTACTATCCGAATGGATAATATTTGGAAGAGTCGAAATACACGAAATCACACGGACTCTATCCGATATTTCTCTTGAAAAATATGTATCAGTTTGTGTTTGCCATCTCAATAAACCGTTAAAACCTTTGAGCGTAACGCAATTGACTTTAATTCCGTTGCTAATCTCATTTGAAATGGGCTGATACTTAGTTTTACGCAATAATTTAGTTATATCATCCGTTTTTGCTTCGAAAGTATCGGGAGTAATATTACGGGATTTAAGTTCTTCTCTAAGCCTGAGAAGATTCCATTGACGCATAGCTTCATTATAAGTAAGCAATGGAATTCTTTTAATGCTTGGAACACCTTTAATTTCAATTCGTGTACCGCCTGTTACGCTAACGTTGACGTCTTCACGTGCCGCTCCAGCACCTGTTCTAACTTTTCCCGTTGCACGAACAAGCTTTCTTAGAATATTTCCGACATCCGCAACTTCTACCGGAGTTTTCATATCAGGTCCTGTTACGGTTTCCAGTAACGGCATACCTAAACGGTCAGTTATATAAACTCTTGTATGTCCAATATCACTAACTTCGCGGCAGGAATCTTCTTCGAGAGAGAGTTGAATAATTTCAATTTCTCGATTTTTATACGGGACTTTACCATTTACACTAACAATGGTAGTCCGCTGGAAACCTGTAGGAATGCTACCGTCGAGATATTGCTTTCGTGCAATATGAATTTCATCAATCATAGAGCATTTATATAACATTGCTATTTCCAAAGAAATATCCAATGCCGATTCATCGATTTCGAAAGGCGGAGTATCATCCATCTCATAAGTACAAACAGTTTCCCTGTTTATATGATAAATAATATCTTTCTTTGTTTTGAATTCCATTAAAGCGGTTCCGTCATATTCACCCATTTCTGAAAGAGTAGGTCTCATATGCCTCAATATTTCTGCGTCATATTTTTTACTGTAACGACCTGCCGGACACCGGCAAAAAAGTTTTTTCTCCGTTAGTAATTGCTGATGAATTTCCAATCCGGATTTGAATCCAACTTTTGCATAATCTTCATCGGTCATTTCATCGAAGGGCTTGAAAATAAAATCGTACATATATAATAAGTTAAATAAAAATAAATAAACTATAATTTACAATAAATGGACTTCATAAAAAAGAGAATAACTAATGCAAATATATAAAATATTTTAAACACAAAATTATTGATTATATTTTGTTTATTTTTATTATATTTTACATAAATAATAATCATATTTAAAATCTCATATAGAAAGGAAGGAAGTTATGATTCGCAAACAGGATTCGCTAGATTATCACTCAATAGGACGTCCCGGAAAAATCGAAGTAATTTCTACTAAACCCTGTACGACACAAAGAGAACTATCATTAGCATACACACCCGGTGTAGCTGACCCTTGCCTTGAAATAGAAGCAAATCCGGATGATGCTTACAAATACACTGCAAAAGGAAACCTTGTAGCAGTAGTATCGAACGGAACTGCTGTTTTAGGTTTAGGGAATATAGGAGCACTTGCCGGCAAACCAGTGATGGAGGGAAAAGGAGTGTTATTTAAAAGATTTGCTGATGTAGATGTTTTTGATATCGAGCTTGAAACTCACGACCCAGATGAAATAATAAAAGCTGTAAAACTGCTCGAGCCGACATTCGGGGGAATTAATCTCGAAGATATAAAAGCACCGGAATGCTTTTATATAGAAGAAGAACTGAAAAAAATAATGCAAATCCCTGTATTCCACGATGACCAGCACGGGACAGCAATTATCAGTGGAGCAGCTCTTTTAAATTCACTTGTAGTAACCAATAAAAAAATCGATAAAATAAAAGTCGTATTCAGCGGTGCAGGTGCGGCAGGAATTGCATGTGCTAAACTATATGAAGTACTAGGCGTGAAAAGAGAAAATATTATTCTTGTCGATACTAAAGGCGTTGTTTATAAAGGCAGAACAAAGGGAATGAATCCATATAAAGAATACTTTGCACTGGAAACAGAAATGAGAAGCATT
>JBAZEQ010000265.1:2718-3664 GCA_041653855.1 Ignavibacteria bacterium
AGAAGCATTGAAGATGCTATGAAGGGTGCGGATGTATTTTGTGGTGTTTCGGCTAAAGATATACTTTCCAAAGCTATGGTTAAATCGATGGCAGATAATCCTGTTATATTTGCTATGGCAAATCCAAACCCGGAAATTACATATGATGATGCTAAAGCGGCAAGAAACGATGTGATTATAGCTACGGGACGCTCGGATTATCCCAACCAGGTAAATAACGTCCTTGGATTTCCATTTATATTCAGAGGTGCACTTGACGTAAGAGCAACCACAATTAACGAAGAAATGAAAATAGCAGCATCTTATGCACTGGCAAATTTAGCAAAAGAAGATGTTCCGGACGGCGTGATTAGAGCTTACGGTGGAAAGAGGATAGAATTTGGTAGAGAATATATAATCCCAAAACCTTTTGACCCGAGAGTATTGTTCTGGGAAGCACCGGCAGTAGCAAAAGCAGCAATGGATTCGGGTGTTGCAAAAAATCCCATAAAGGATTTTGACCATTATAGAGACTACCTCGAGGGTCGGCTTGGAAAATCGAGAGAAGTTATGAGATTTTTTATTCATAAAGCACAACACCTGCAAAAAAGAATAGTATTTCCCGAAGGTGAAGAATTGAAAATATTAAGAGCCGCACAAATCCTAATTGACGATAAAATTGCAAAGCCAATACTCATAGGTAACCCAGATAGAATTAAGAGGAATGTCGAAGAACTCGGATTGGATTTTGATTACAGTAAAATCGAAATTTTCGACCCGGAAAATAATATGAAATACGATAAGTATCTCGAAGAATTTTATAACCTTAGAAAAAGAAAAGGAATTTCATATACAGATGCAAAAAGATTATTAAGAACTCCCGCCATTTTCGGTATGATGATGGTTCGAAGCGGTGATGCAGATGGATTGATTTCCGGTTTAACACGTAACTACCCCGATACAATCA
>JBAZEQ010000266.1:0-3656 GCA_041653855.1 Ignavibacteria bacterium
TCATTTTTAAATCCTGATAAGACCAAAGAATGCATAAGCGAACTTGCACCGGGAACAGAAACCACATCTATATTTTCTTCGATACATTTATTAACCAGAATACTACCCGGGTCTGAAATGCACGGTGTACCAGCATCAGAGATGAGGGCAACGCTGTTCCCTTCTTTTATAAAATTTGTAATGTACTCGACCTTACTGTTTTCTACGTGTGAATAATAGCTAATCGATTTCTGTTTAATTCCATAGTGATGCAGTATTATAGATGCAACACGTGTATCTTCCGTTGCAATTAAATCAACGTTCTTCAAAGTATAAATTGCCCTGAAAGAAATATCTTCGAGATTCCCGATTGGTGTAGATACCACGTACAGAGTACTCTTATCAACTTTTAAATCAGGAAATTTAGAATTAATAAACTCAGTTATATTTTCTTTTTCTATTTCCATTTCTTACAAATTAAACAGCTTTTCATTAAGATTAAATGTAAAAAGTGCCATTTCATAATGCTTTGAATTTATCGTTAGTTAAATTTATTTTGTTTTATTAATACAATTAAACACATTTGAAATGCTTGTAATCGGAAAAAACCCAATACTCGAAATTTTAAAAACGACTCCAAAAGAATTTACAAAAATAATTCTAATGAAGACCCTCAAGCCAGAATCAAAGCTGAAAGAAATAGTAAAAATAGCTGATGACAACGGCATTCCAAAACTTTTTATAAATAGATATGAATTTGCAAACTACTTCGACAGAAAAAATAAAAGTGAAGGAATAACACAGGGAGTTATAGGATTCATTAAGGATTACCAGTATTCTAAACTTTCCGATATGCTCGAGAATATCAAGGACGTAAAAAATCCATTGATATTAATTCTCGATGAAATCACCGACCCGCATAATTTCGGTGCAATTATACGATCTGCGGTATGCCTCGGTGCGGACGGAATTGTTATTCCACGCCACAACTCTGCAGAAGTAAATCATACTGTAATTAAAACATCTTCAGGTGCAGTTAAATATATTCCGATTGCAAAAGAAACAAATTTAATTAATACAATAAAATATTTAAAGCAAAACGGATACTGGATTGTAGGAACCGATATGAAAAGCGATAAAACTCTTTTTGAAATTGACCTTAAGATGCCAACCGGGTTGATTATTGGAAGTGAGGGTTATGGAATCCGAAAAAATTTAATTAGTGCGAGCGATTTTTTAATAAGGATTCCAATGACAGGAAAGCTTGATTCCCTAAATGCGTCTGTATCCGCAGGTGTAATACTTTATGAGATATTCAGGCAAAAAAATATGAGTTAAATATCGATAGAACCTTTTTTCTTTAATGGATTCTCTATAAATTTTTTATGTAAGGCTGTAACAGATATTAGAAGCGATAGAGCAAATATTATTACAGAAACTATAATTATTATTATCCAGATTATTGTATCCATTCTACTTAGTTATAAATTCTTTGAAAACCAATCTAAAATCATTTTATTAATATCAGGATATTGATTTATTAAATCCTTACCGTGTTTATCCGAATTAAAATATTTTAAATCTTTTGGCTCATCGATATAATATGTATAAATATTTTTTGCATCTTCGGTATAGCTCCCATCTTTATCACCACAAATGAAAAATGCAGAATTTGTTTTTCTTATATTCGCAGTCATAGTTAAATCTGTACCTGTTGTAAATTCATCAAAAGAGCTTTTCCCGATGGAAATGCATACAACAGTTTTAATACCTAAAAAATACTTCGCATACAAACCCAGTGATGCCCCGACTGAAGTACCTACAACAGCGACTCTTGTAGAATCGATACCGGTACGCTTTATCGCCCAATTAATAATAGCTGCAATATCTAAAGCTGCATTTCCTTTTTCTGTTAAAATGTCATTTATATCCTCTACAGCTTTACCCGATTCACCATGATTCCTGACATCATAAGCAATTACTTTATATCTTTTTGAAACAAGAGAATCAATAAAATCTTCTTTCCACTGACTCCTATTGGACATAAACTGATGTGCCAATATTACCAAAGGTTCTTTTTTGGTAACCTCGATATTATTGTAGTAAAACGTTCCTTTAATTTTAATGTTATCGCTCGTATTAAAAATAACATCTTCTTTCATTATTTTTGCTTTTGGCTCCGGGTTAGGTGAATCATTCTTGGGAGAATCGCAAGAATAAAAAGAAGTAATTGATAATAAAACTAAAAGAATGAACCTCTTCATAATTTACGGTTTTTTAAAAATGTCAGTATTATTAAAATAAATGGTATTTATAATATTTCAATTATTATAAATACCATATGCAATATATTTTTAATTATATATTATTAAATATCTAAATGAACAATCCAATTATATTTATCTTCAATCTCTCCATACTGTATTCCTGTAATTGTATCATAAAATTTCTGCGTAAGTTTTCCGATTTTCATATCATTAATAACCATATCTTTACCTTTAAAATTCAGTAAACCTACAGGTGAAATAACTGCTGCGGTACCTGTACCAAAAGCTTCTTTTAAGAAGCCTTTTTCGTAAGCTTCAACTATTTCATCGATTAAAATATCTCTTTCAACAACTTTCAAACCAAACTCTTTAGCCAGATGAATTACAGAATCCCGTGTAACACCTGCCAGGATATTTCCTTTTTCGAGTGATGGTGTAATCAGTTCGTTATCAACAACAAACATAATATTCATAGCTCCGACTTCATCAATATGTTTCCGATAAACACCATCGAGCCATAAGACCTGTGAAAATCCTTTTTTATGAGCCAATTGACCTGCAAACATAGAAGCTGCGTAGTTAGCGGCAGTTTTAGCCGCACCAAGCCCACCTCTTACAGCTCTGACTCTATCAACCTCAACAAGAATTTTTATTGGATTCAATCCTTCTTTATAATAGGATGCAACAGGAGAAAGAATTATAATGAACTTATAAGTGTCGGATGCATTTACACCTAAGAAATTTCCGGTTCCAAATGAAAAAGGTCTAATGTAAAGCGACTCTCCTCTTTTCTTTGGAATCCATTTTTTATCAATAGTAACAATTTCTTTAACCGCTTCGACAAAGTTTTCTAAAGGATAAGGCGGGATGCAGACAGCTTTAGCAGAGCCTATCATTCTTTTACCATTCATATCCGGTCTAAAAATGTTAACTCCACCTTTAACAGAAGGAAAAGCTTTAAGACCTTCGAAAATAGTTTGACCATAATGCAATGTACAGTTTGCAGGTTCCATATCCATAGTACCGTATGGTTGTATTGTTCCACTGTCCCATTTTTCATTTTTATATTCCGAAACATAAATGTGGTCTGAGAAATACACACCAAATCTTAGATTATCCCAATCAGCATTTTCAATTTTTGTTATTTCCGATTTTATTATTTTAATATTTTCCATAAAATTAATATTTAGAGTTTTAAATATGTATTATTATGTACGAATAATTGCTATTATTGTTTAAAAACAAAAGTATATAACATTTTTATTATAGTATAAATTTTCCTCATAATTAATACATAAAAAAGTTGTTTACTTGATATTATGATTTTAATCTATTAAATATTCTATGAATTATAAAGACTAAAAGAAAGTCAAAATATTTGAATAAACATCAATATTATTGTATTATAAA
>JBAZEQ010000267.1:0-3649 GCA_041653855.1 Ignavibacteria bacterium
TGCTTTAGCACGTGGAATAAAGGCGATAAATGATGGGCTTTAGCTCCTAATATTATCGGCTAAAGCCGTTTTATTGTTTCACTATTACCACGACTTATCCCGACAAGTCGGGATGCAGAAAACACAAAAGTCGTGGCTATTGAAAAAGAACTTATTAATTTCATTTACTAGTGTGCATTTATGAGATAAATCCTAAAGCTCTTTTAATTAATTCTTCCGTTGATAATTCAACATCAGCATTCGCTTTTAATACTTCACGTATTATTCTTTCTCCTTCTGCTCTGCTATAGCCAAGAGTCATTAAAGCATTCAATGCATCGAGTCTGGATTGTTCTTTTCCGAATACATCTGTTCCCATTGTTATTTTTTCACCATCGAATTCACCAGAAAGCTTGAATACTTTATCTTTTAATGCAAGCGATATCATTTCAATTTTCCTTGCACCAATTCCGGGAATTTTCAAGCCCATCAGTGCATTTCTATTGGTAATCAAACCGACAATATCTTCAAATCCGGTATACGATAAAATATTATGAGCTGTTTTACAGCTAATCCCATTCACTGTAATCAGTAATTTAAAAAGCTCTTTTTCTTTCGCATCATAAAATCCATATAGTGTTAAAGAATTTTCTTTTACATCCAGGTAAGTTATTAAAGAATAATCTTCATTCAGTTCAGGTAAACTTTCCCTTACTTTTCTCGATATAAAAACGTTGTACCCAACTCCGTTTACATCGAGCATAATTTCATTTTTTCCCGCTACTATTAGTTTTCCTTTTAGATATGATATCATAAAATAATTTTAATTTTAAAAGAATTAACCGCTAAGAACGCAAAGGGAATCTCGCTAAGAACGCAAAGGAGAACATTTGTAATTTTATGTAAAATAAAGTACCTCATAAAATTATTTTTTAATTATTCTTTCGGGATTGGCTTCCACAAATTTTTTCCAGTTGTTGTTCTTCTTACCGGATTTCGCAATTAAATTCTTGAAATTATAATGATGGCACAGAGCAACTGCAAGTGCATCAGATGAGTCTAAATATGCAGGGTCTTCTTTAATATCCAGAATTCGTTTTACCATAAACTTAACCTGTTCCTTTGATGCCGCACCGCTTCCCGTGATTGATTTTTTTACTTCACGTGGAGAGTATTCCGATACATTTATGTTTGAATTTACAGCGGCTATTATGGCAACTCCCCTTGCCTGTCCCAGTTTTAATGTGGATTGAATATTCTTTCCGAAGAATGCCGTTTCTATTGCAAGTTCATCGGGTTTGTATTTATTTATTTTTTCCAGACAGGCATCATAAATAATCTTCAGTCGTTTAGTTAATGCATCTTTTGGTTTTAAAACTACGGCATCGAGTTCGACCAGTTTTATTTTATCGCCATTGCAATGGATAATTCCAATTCCTGTTATCACTGAACCCGGGTCTATGCCAAGAATAACCATTTAATAAAAATTAAAAATCTGCATTAGAAAATATATTCTGCACATCATCGTGTTCTTCAACTGCTTCCAAAAATCTCATTATATCTGCGGCACCTTTTTCATCGAGCTGGATTAAATTTTTTGCGAGATGTTGTAACGATGCACTTTCTATCTTATATTTTTTGTCCTCGATTGCTTTTCTGACCTTTTCAAAATTCTCTATACTGCATATAACTTCGAAAAATTCCTCTTCTGTCTTCAAATCATCTGCACCTGCATCAAGGATTACTTCCATTACATCATCTTCGGAATGATTATCTTTAGGTAAAGTTATAACACCCTTCCTTTCGAACATCCATGCAACAGAACCAGATTCACCAAGGTTTCCATTCTGCTTTGAAATCATATGCCTTAACTCTGCAACCGTCCTATTTCTGTTATCCGTTACACATTCTATCATCACTGCAATACCGTGCGGAGCATAAGCTTCATAAGTGATTTCTTCGTATGAAACTCCTTCGAGTTCACCCGTTCCTTTTTTAATAGCTCTTGTTATATTATCCTGTGGCATATTACTTGCTTTAGCACTTGCTATTGCAAGCCTTAATCTCGGATTTCCCGCAGGGTCGCCGCCGCCGTCTCTTGCTGATATAGTAATTTCCTTAATGATTTTAGTAAAAACTTTTCCTCTTGCCGCATCGGTTGAGGCTTTTTTTCTTTTAATAGTTGCCCATTTTGAATGACCTGACATAATAATTTGAATATAATATTATAAATAATTATTAAAATTTATATTTTACTTAATTTTAAATCTTTAACTCTTAATTTAATAGATTCTCTACCATTCCACAAACTCCTGTCAATAGAATAGCAGATATCTATATAATTCCCCGGTATAATAATTTCACTAAAACTTTTTGACATAAAGAAAACCGCATCGAAAATTCTTTTTGATTCGGGGTCTTTTACTTTAAAAATATGAGTATCGCTTTTCGCATTTTTCACTGTACCAATAATCTGAACATTTTCAGTTACGAAAATCGGAATTGAATTTCCCGGACCAAACGGTTCAAAAAACGAAAGTATATTCATAAAAACGTTATTTATTTCATCAAATTGAAGTTCCGAATCAATTTCTATTTCAGGTTGAAGTTCATTTCGTGTTAACTCTTCAGTTGCTATTGCATCAAAACTCTCCCTGAACTCATCTATTTTATCGAGTTTGATTTCCAAACCTGCAGCGTGACAGTGTCCTCCGAATTGAATCAGTTTATCCTCACATTGCTTTAACGCTTCATACAGATTAAATCCATTTATGCTTCTTGCACTTCCTTTTGCAACTCCGTTAACCGAAGTCAGGACTATCGAAGGTACGTTATATTTTTCTACAAGCCTTGCCGCTACAATTCCAATAACACCCGGATGCCACTCTTTATTATAAAGCACTATCGAAAAATATTTTCCGTTTTGATTAATTTCATCGAATATCTTAAATGCATCATCTGTAATTGTTTTATCGAGTTCTCTCCTGTTTGTATTTTCTAAATCGAGTGTATGTGCAAGTTCATCGAGTTCTTTAGGGTCTTCGCTTGTTAATAGTTCAACCGCTCTTTTTGCATCACCCAACCTGCCGACTGCATTAATTCTCGGTGCCAATGAATACACGATATTATTTGTGTTAATCGAATTTTCTTTTAACCCGACCTTTTCCATTAAAGTTTTCAATGAAGGTCTCGGTTTTGTATTTATAATTCTAAAACCTTCGTTTACAAGAATCCTATTCTCATCCGTAATAGGCACAATATCGGAAGAAGTTGCCAGAGCAACAAAATCAATCAGGCTGTTAGCAAAATCATTACTATTTAATTTTTGACACACTGCCTGAATAAGTTTAAAAGCAACTCCTGCTCCACAAAGATATTTATAAGGATATGAGCAGTCTTTTCTTAACGGGTCCAAAACGGCCAATGCGTCGGGAATTTGTTCCGGTGGTTGATGATGGTCGCAAATAATAAACTCAACTCCGACTGACTTTGCAAATTCCACCTTATCGTAAGCTGTTATTCCGCAATCAATAGCAACAATTAGATTAATGTCTTCTCTCTTTGCTTTTTCGATTGAGGTTAATGAAATGCCATAACCTTCTTTAATTCTATCGGGAATGTAAACCGAAGAATCCAATCCAAAGTGCTTAAGAAATAAATGGAACATAGA
>JBAZEQ010000268.1:0-3581 GCA_041653855.1 Ignavibacteria bacterium
ACAATTCCCCGTCTGCTTTTTCATCATTTAGATTAGCACAATTAATTACGACAAAAGGTTTTTCGGAACGTTGAGAGTGAAGATGTAACTGTTTAGCAACAAGCATTTTACCTGTACCGCTTTCACCGTAAATCATCAGGTTTAAATCGAGATTCGAATATTTTATTATTCTATCCTTAATTTCCTTAATCGCCTCGCTTGTTCCGATTATATTATTTGATTCAATTAACTCATTTCGAAGGTTTTCGATTTCATCTTTAGATTTTTTATACCCTAAAGCATTCCTGATAGCTATTTTAAGTTCTTCTAGGTCGGGAGGTTTTTGAATAAAATTATACGCACCTTTTTTAGTAGCTTCCACCGCAGTTTCAAAAGTTCCGTGACCTGATATCATAATTACAATAAGGCTTTTATCAATTTCTTTTATCTTTTCAAGTACTTCCAGTCCGTCCATTCTTGGCATTTTAATATCGAGCAACACCAAATCATACCTATTTTTTCTAACTTTTTCTATTGCAGAAAATCCGTCAAGACTTGCATCGACCTCATACTTTTCCGAAGACAAGACGAGAGTCAAGACATCGAGAATATTCTGTTCGTCATCAACAATAAGTATTTTTCCCATAGTTTTTTATTTTAATTCTACAATAGTTGTTCCAGAATCACCTTCATTCCAATTACCAAGCCTGAAAGATTTAACCAGTTTATTTTTTGATAATATATTCGACACTTCTTTTCTTAGCCTTCCCGTTCCCTTTCCGTGAACTATAGAAACAGAAGAAATTGAATTTAAATTCGCATTCTGCAAAAATTTTTCCACCTTATCAGAAATTTCAATAGAATACAATCCCCTCAAATCGAGAGTCGTTTCATATGGTATTTCGACCACCCTGGATGAACTTTCTTCAAATTTAGTAAATTTTTTATTTATATTACCTGCTTTTTTTAAGTCTTTTGTTTTTACTTTAAAAATTACTCCATTTACATCCACAGATGCATTATCTTTATTTAATTCAAGTAAAATTCCTTTTGAGTTCGAATCTTTAATCTTTACAAAATCACCTACAAATATCGGTTCATTTAAATTGCTTTCAATTACTTCTTCAATTTGTAAATTCTTTTTAACGAAATTATCGATGTTATCTTTAATTTCTTTAGGTTTGAAATTTTTATTTTCTCTTCCGATCTCTCAATTTTTCTTTTACTTTCTTCGATTATCCTTTCGCCTTCATTTTTAGCTTTATCGATAATTTCCTTTTCCTTCTTCTTTAGTTCACTGATTTTACCATCGTACATAGTAATCAAACCGCTCAACCTTGTATTTTGTATATCAAAATCACTTTTTAATTCGAGATACTTCTGCTTATTAAAATTCAATTCTTTTATCAAATCTTCGAGATTATTTTCATTTTCTTCGAGTAAACTTTTTGCATAATTTATAGTACTATCAGGAAAATCGAATTTTTTTGCAATTTCGAATGTAAAGCTCTGCCCGGGAACTCCTACGACAAACTTATAATTTGGTGAAAGCGTATCGATATCGAATTCAAGCGAGGCATTTTCGATTTTTTCCGTATTGAATGCAAAACTTTTTAAATCACCTATATGTGTAGTTACAATCGAGATACAATCAACCTCAGATAAATATTTTAAAATGGAAGCTGATAAGGCACCTCCGAGTTTAGGGTCTGTTCCGTTGCAAATTTCATCGATTAAAACCAATGAATTGGAATCACAATTGGATATGATATCCTTAATATATTTTAAATGAGAACTGAATGAGCTTAAATCATTTTCAATCGACTGGTCGTCACCAATATTAATAAATATTTTTTTAAATAATCTAATCTTAGATGAGCTGTCTGCCGGTATTAAAATACCTGATTGAAAAAGTAACTGCAATAGCCCTATTGTCTTTAATGCAACTGTTTTTCCGCCAGCATTAGGACCTGTGATTACCAGTGTATTAAACTCATCCCCAATTTGTACATTAAGCGGAACAATTTTATTTAAATTATGTGTTTGGAGTAATAAAGGATGGAACGCATTTCTTAATTCAATAATTTTATCACTAAATTCGGGATAATTACCATTTATATCCATTGCGTATTTAGCTTTTGCATAAATAAAATCTAACTCTGCAAGGATTTCGCAATTTAATTTAAATTCATCATAATAAGCAGAAACCTCCGAAGTTAATTCCGCAAGAATTTTTTCGATTTCTCTTCTTTCTTCATATTTTAGTTCAGTAATTTCATTATTAATTTCCGTAGTTTCCTGTGGCTCTATAAATACAGTCGAACCGGATGCAGATGAACTGTGAATTATTCCCGGTACCTTTCTTTTATTCTCTACTTTTACAGGTATTACAGACCTTCCATCCCTTAGAGTTATTATCTCATCTCTCGATAGGTCTTGTTCGGTTACTTCTTTAAGTATTTTGGAAAGCGATTTTCTTAACCTATCGCTTTTTGTTTTTAATTCGCTCTTAATTCTTTTTAAATTTTGTGAAGCAGTATCCTTTACATTCCCATCTTCATCTATAGACATCTCAATATGCCGTTCAAGAATTTTATCATAGAACAATTTATTAGACATCTCGGCAATCAAATAATAGACATCATAGTTATTTTTGTTCACAGAACCTATAACCTGTTTAACATTTCTCGATATCTTCAGAAAATTTAAAATCCATAAAAATTTATCGGAGAGTATAACGCTGCCTTTAATTTTTGATTTATCGATTAAGCCACTTATATCTCTCAAACCAGTAAAATCAGGGAATGAATTTATTTCAATTAATTCCTTAACCTGCAAAACTTTTTTTAATTCCCGCTCGAGTTCAAATCGCTCTGTATAAAACGATAAATTCGAGAACAAATTATTACTAAGTTCGGAATATGAATATTTCTGAATTCTTGAAATTACTTTATCAAACTCGAGTTTATTTTTTATTTCTTCAAGATTCATAAGCATTTATATAATCATTTAACATAAATGCTATCAAGTTTTAAGAATGAATTAAGGTCATCGAAAGATTTCCTATTGAAAGGTAACGCCCGAGATACCGTATCGAATGTATCCGGCGCAAATCTATATACATATGAATAAAGGTAGGAACTTCTGAACATATTATCTCCCATAAATCCGAAACTCTTTAGAAAAATTATTATTAGACTTGCAACCAATAAACCTTTTACTGCCCCCAATATTACACCTAAAATTTTATCTAATGACTTGGTGAGCGTACTTATTTTAGAAAGTTTTCCAGCAATAAATAATCCGGCTAAATAAATTAAAAGAAATATGATTATGAACGATATTAGATTCAAAATTCTTGCATCTTTAATAAACTTATTTAACACTAATGCAAAACCGGAATGGAATTTTGTAGCAATAATAATACCGATAATAATGCTAATGAGTGAGAATACACTGACTAAAAATCCTTTTCTGAATCCCAAATATGCGAGCAAGAGAACAACTACTAATA
Source organism: Ignavibacteria bacterium (assembly GCA_041653855.1). GTDB lineage: Bacteria > Bacteroidota > Ignavibacteria > Tepidaquicellales > Tepidaquicellaceae > FEN-1279. Next base: position 3,494 of record JBAZEQ010000268.1, read on the forward strand.
TTATAATATCAAGTGTATTCAATAATGTATAAAAATTATTGATAAGGAATTATGAACCGAGTTTGCTTTTCACAATTTCCTGTATAAT
>JBAZEQ010000269.1:0-3576 GCA_041653855.1 Ignavibacteria bacterium
TCTTCAATATTTGTATTAGAGCCATTTTTAAAGACAAGATCATCTTTTTCACAGAATTCATTTGCCTGTTCTTCAGGAAATATTTCGTAATCCGATTTACCAATAAGTTCATCCCTGTTATATCCCCACATTTTTATAATAGCATCATTAAGAATAACCCATTTATGATTTTCATCTTTAACAAAAAACGGTTCCTGCATAGCATTAATAGTTGCATTTAAAAAATCACGTGATTCTTTTAGCTTTCTTTCAAATTGCTTCCTTTCGGATAAATCCAAAATAATGCCACGTGAGCCTACAATTTTATTATTTTTAATAAGAGGAGAACCATTGACCAATACAGGAATTATCGAGCCGTTCTTTTTCACAGCGTGATATTCGAACTTAAATTTATTTCCCGGTCCTAATACTTTCATGATATTCTTTGAGAAGTAATCTCTTTCATCCGGTGATATAATGTCAATTACGTGAATACCTTTCTCAAATTCTTCTTTCGTATATCCCAGAATATCCAGACCTGCTTTATTTACCATTGTTATTTTCCCCTGTGCATCCAGTTCATAAACAATTTCGGGCAGTAAATCAATGAATTCCTGAAATTCGAAAAGATCTCCGGTTAGATTTGTTCTTACAATACCTTTTTCCTGATGAGTAATTTTATATTCCCCCATATAAAAATATCACTATTAAGTTAAAACACGAATAAATTAATTAGATATTGTGTTCATCTAATTAAATATTTTTATATAATATAAGTATTTTTTATAGTAATTGCAATTAGTTTAGCACAGAAAGTTACTTGCATTTATAGATACAATATCATATATTAACACTTTTTTTCAAATAATTACATAACCCTTATTTCATATTCCACAAAAAAGCAAAATAGAAATAGTAATTATTGTTATAGAAAAAGTATGTTTTAAATTTATTTCAAAGAAAGAATATTTTTAGATATTTCAATTTCCTCAAAGCAATGTCTACAGTAGAAATCTCCTTTTATATCAACCTCTTCTATACTATTGGATGAATGCATAACGCAATCCCAGTCGAGACAATGCAACAATCCAAAATTATGTCCGAGTTCGTGTAAGACTTCTTTTTTTGTTCTTTCATAAAACAGTTCATCATTGGTTATACCGGTATAGAATTCCTCGTGTAACCGGCAAACAGAAACAATTGAATGTTTCCCTTTGTATTGTGCTTCACCAAAAATAAAAGTCAATACGGGTACGTATAAATCAATCTCAGTAATTATAAGAATTATTCCTTCAGCATAACCGGTTAGTGAAATTGCCGATTCTAAAATCTTCGTAGAATAATATTGTTTTCTTTCGTGCGAGTATGCACCGGATAAATTGATATCCAGCATAATGGAGTCTATATTTACCGATAAAATTTCCGTCAGTTCTTTTTGTAATCGTGTTAGCACAGATTTATTCGAAAATCTTATCGGAGCAAAGAATATATTCATTAATCTTTTTTCAGACCGTATTTATTAATTTTATTATACAGAGTTACCCTGTCTATTTCAAGTATTTCAGCACTTCTGGATATATTCCAATTGTTTTCCCTTAATACTTTTGCAATATATTTTTTCTCATTTGCTCCAAGACTTTTATCGGGATTTTCTTTACCATTGTAGAAAGGATTAAACGGCAAATCATCCATATTAATTACCTCCTTTTTCCCGACCACAATTGCTCTTTCAATAGCATTTTCAAGTTCTCTCACATTTCCTCTCCACTCGTGTTCGGATAAAAAGTTCATTGCTTCAGCCGAAATACTTTTAATATTTTTATTCATCATAGTTGCATATTTTTGTCTGAAAAAATTAGCAAGTATGGGAATGTCTTCTTTCCTTTCCCTCAGAGGAGGGACAAACAATGTAAATACATTCAATCTGTAATACAGGTCTTCTCTAAATTTACCTTCCTTAACCAAATTTTCGAGTTGTTCATTTGTCGCTGCAATTACCCTAAAATCACTTTCTATGATATCATTTCCGCCAACTCTACTGAATTTTTTCGATTCAATAACTCTTAATAAATCGACCTGCATTTTTGGAGAAATCGAGCCGACTTCATCCAAAAATATAGTGCCACCGTCTGCCATTTCGAATTTACCTTTTCGCCTGTAGTGGGCACCTGTAAAAGCACCTTTTTCATGTCCGAAGAGTTCGGTTTCGAGCAAAGTATCGGGCATAGCCCCACAATTTACGGTAACGATAGGAAAGTACTTTCTTTTACTATTAAGATGGATTGCTTTTGCAACCAATTCTTTTCCAGTCCCGGATTCACCTCTGATTAAAACGGTTGTATCTGTCTGGGCTACGGTATTAATCAATTCGAATATTTTTTTCATTTGTATACTTTCACCAACGAGGTTATCGGGCATAATCAATTCATCGATTTTACTTTTCAGTTGTTCATTTTCTGTCTTTAACTTTTTTTGTTGCATTGCATTTTTTACAATATGGTTAAGTTCTTCCGGGTCAACAGGTTTTGTAATATAGTCGAATGCACCTTCTTTTAAAGCTTGTATTGCCGATGGAACAGAGGCATATGCAGTAATCAAAATAACAAAACAATCGTCATCAATTTGCTTTAACTTTGGAAGCAAATCCAATCCGCTCATTCCCGGCATTTTCATATCGAGTAGAATCAAATCATATCTATCCTTATCGAATTTTTTCAAAGCTGATTCAGCATTTTCAGCAGTATCAACTTCGTACCCTTCATCCATAAACCAATGATATAAAGACTCCCTCACAATTTTTTCATCATCGACAATCATAATTCTTTCTTTTGTATTCATTATATTATTTTAATTATTTTGATTTATTGGTAATACTATTTTAAATGTTGTTCCGTTACCCGAAGTATCTTCAACTTCAATTTTTCCGTTATGAACTTTCATAATACCGTAAACCACAGATAATCCCAATCCCGTTCCCTTCATTTCCTCTTTTGTTGTATAAAACGGTTCGAAAATATACGGTAAATCTTTTTGGGAGATTCCATCACCCTGGTCTTTAATTCTTAATATAGCATTTTCGTTCTCTACGGATAAATTGATTTTAATTTCACCGCCTTTGCTGTGCATCGATTCGATAGCATTTATCAATAGAGAAATGAGTGCCTGTTGAATTTTTTGGGGATTGCAATAAATTTCGAGCGTTTCGGAAGGATATTTTTTAATTAGTTTAACATTGTTTATTTCAAGGTGGTGCTTAATAAGCATAATGCTTTTATCAATTGTTTCGATTAAATCGAACTTACGGAATTGCTCCATATCCCTGTGAGAGAACAGTAGTAAATCTTTCACAATTTTTCCACAACGGGAAGCTTCATCCGCAATTAAGTTTAAAAATTCAATTGCTTTAGAATTTACTTCATCTTCATTTCTCTCTTTTAGCTTTTTTACTATCAACTTGCTGTATGTCAAGATACCTTCGAGCGGATTATTCAGTTCGTGTGCAACGGTTGCGGATAGTTTACCAAGTGATGCAAGTTTTTCGATTTGCAGAACCTGCTCGTAAATATTTTTTAATTCGGCGGTTTTCTGTTCCACTTT
>JBAZEQ010000270.1:0-3553 GCA_041653855.1 Ignavibacteria bacterium
AAAGGACAGGCAAGAATCAGGACTCAAATTTCTGCTGCACACTCGAAACAGGATTTGGATAAATGCATAGGTGCTTTTGAGAAAGTGGGGAAGAAACTCAAAGTAATTTAGTCAATAGAGTGCGTAGAGTGTATGGAGTGTGTGGAGTGTATGGAGTATAGAGTGTATGGAGTATAGAGTGTGTGGAGTAAGAGCTTAAAACAACGATAGTCAATAGAGTGCGTAGAGTGTATGGAGTGTGTGGAGTGTATGGAGTATAGAGTGTGTGGAGTGTATTGAGTATAGAGCTCAAAGTAATTTAGTCAATAAAGTGCGTAGAGTGTATGGAGTGTAGAGTGTGTGGAGTGTAGAGTGTGTAGAGTGTATTGAGTGTAGAGTGTGTGGAGTAAGAGCTTAAAACAACGATAGTCAATTGAATTTGTAGTGTCTATAGAATTAGAATAAAAAAATCTTAATCATTTTTTTATCCGGTATGAGCAAAATTGAAAAATTTGAAGACTTAATTTGCTGGCAGAAAGCAAGGATATTAGTTAAAGAAATATATACACTTAGTCGATGTTTTAAAAATGATTTTTCTTTAATGGATCAAATTAAAAGAGCTTCCGTTTCAGTAATGTCAAATATTTCAGAAGGTTTTGCTTTAAGAACGCATAAAGAGTTTAAAAAATTTTTATATATTTCACACGGTTCATTAGCTGAAGTTCAATCAATTCTTTATGTTGCTTTTGATTTAAACTATATTACAACAGATACTTTTAATGAATTTTATAATAAATGTAACGAAATTTCCAAAATAATTTCAGGTTTAATTAAGTCCTTGAATTAAAAGAAAATGAATACTCATAAGAATATAATGCTAAATACTCGCAACTCTTTACACACTCTATACACTCTATACACTCTATACACTCTATACACTTTATTTATTCATTATAGTTTAATAAATTATTTATTCGCTTTTAAAAATTGATAATTTACAGATACATATTAAAATCGCACTTTGGTCCGTTTGTTTTTTCACTCGGGACTATGATATTTTTATTTCTATTCCAGTTCCTGATGAAATCGATTGACCAGTTGATTGGTAAAGGTCTAAGTATCTGGATAATAGTACAGCTTATTGTTTTAAATCTTGCGTGGATGCTGACTCTTGCCGTTCCAATGTCCGTACTGGTTGCGACTCTTATGGCGTTTGGTTCGCTTTCATCCAACAATGAGGTTACTATTATGAAAGCAAGCGGTATTAGCCTTACAAAACTTATGATACCCGTACTAATTTGCTCGGGAATTTTGACTTATCTAATGATTCGTTTTAACAATGATGTATTACCCGAGGCAAACCACAAGGCGAGAGTATTATTACAGGATATATCAAAAACAAAACCGACATTCTTTCTTGAATCGGGGAAATTTTCCGATGATATAGGGGGGGCTAAAATTTTTGTCAGAAAAACTTATGAAAACAGTAATGAACTGGAGGGGATATATATATACGATTATGCAAATCCAAACAACAAGAACCTTATAACTGCCGAAAAAGGAGATATTGGATTCACAAACGATTTTAAAAATATTGTGATGAACCTGCGGAAAGGTGAAATTCATCAATTAAATAATCTCGATTATGCAAATAAGTATCGCAAAGTAGAATTCGATAAACACAGGATAATTTTAGATGCGGCGGGGTTCGGATTTCAAAAATCATCAGATAATGCTTTTATACGGGGAGATAGGGAACTTTCGGCTCAGGCAATGAATGTAATTATAGACAGCATAAATAATTCGAGGAAAAAATCCAGGGAAAACCTACTTACAGGAATTTATAGCGATGTAAACGGTTTTTTCAAAATTAGATATAAAGATACTATCCTGAATAAGCAAAATACAGTAATCAACAAAGATACGATTAATAAATCCGGATATTTATCTTATGATACTATTCCCTTTATTTATAGGAGTTTTATTTCAAAACTTAGTCAGATTCAAAATAATAGCCAGATAGAAAAACAGGTTGACAAGCAAATTGATGTTTATGATGTTGAAATTTACAAGAAGTATTCGATTCCCTTTGCCTGTATAATATTTATATTAATAGGAGCTCCTCTTGGTTACAAAGTAAAGCGAGGTGGTTTTGGAATAGCGGCAGGACTGTCTTTACTTTTTTTTCTTCTTTATTGGGTATCACTTATAGGAGGGGAAAAGCTTGCTGACAGGGACATTGTTTCACCTTTTTGGGGTATGTGGCTTGTAAATATTATTCTTGGGATATTCGGATTGTATTTAATGTTTAAGTCATCTTAGTTATATTATATAAATATTTCTTTGTAGTTATATTTTTTTGTGTTGAAATCCGACTAATGATAAATAAGTTTTGTCAAGCCCCGGACAATAGAATGTTACCCAACCCCGTCAGGTTCGGAAGAAAGCAGCGGTAAGTAATTATTTTATGTGATTCGGGTGTCTTGACATTTTTTTTTAAATATCCCAATATAATATGAATAAAACGAAAGTAGCTCTTATCGGACTGGGTGGAATAGGACAGGTTATGCATTTACCTGCTTTATTAAAACTAAAAGAAGTTGATGTTGAAGCAGTCTGCGATAAAGATTTTGGAAAAGCAAAAAACATTTCAAAAAAACACTCGATTAAAAAATTCTATAAAAACACAGAAGACTTACTTTCGGAAAATCCGGAAATAAACGCTGTAGTTATTGCAACCCCCACGAATACGCATCTTGACATTTCTATGAAATGCCTTGAAGCAGGGAAAAATATTCTTGTCGAAAAACCACTTGCCCGGGATTATAAAGAATCCGCAAAGATAGTGGAAGCAGCAGAAAAGAACAATAAAGTATTAATGGTTGGAATGAACAACAGGTTTAGAAATGATGTTATGCTTCAAAGGACATTTATTAAAAGCAAAGAACTCGGAAATGCTTTTTATGTGAAAACAGGCTGGTTGAAAATGAAGAGTTCAGGGGAAAAATGGTTTACCGAAATGGAAAAAGCAGGTGGAGGAGTATTTATCGATAACGGAATTGCGATGCTCGATCTTGGAATGTGGATGATGGATTTCTCCGAAGTTAAAAGTGTATCGGCAATAAATTATTATCACAATACAAAAGCAGTCGAAGATTCAAACTTTTCTTTAATCAAGTTTAAAAATGGTTCTGCTTTAACCATTGAAGTAAGCTGGAGTTTTTTAAGAACAAAAGAATTTTATTATTGCAACGTTTACGGAACAAGCGGAAGCTCTTCAATAAACCCGCTTAGAATTTTAAAAAAAATGGATTCCGAATTATTTGATATTACTCCAAAAACTATTAAGCCTTCTCCTCACGAAATAAAAAGCAGTTATGAATACGAACTGAAATATTTTATAAGTATGGTAAACGGAAAAAATAAGCCAATATCAACAGGGCGAGAAGCAATGAGCGTTATGCAGGTTGTTGACGGAGTATATAAATCCGCAAAACTTGGCAAAGAGATAGCGATTAAGTAAGACTTAATATTTCGGAAACAATTAATTATTCATTTCTTAACATTGAAATTA
>JBAZEQ010000271.1:0-3513 GCA_041653855.1 Ignavibacteria bacterium
GTCTTAGTCTTATTTTTTTCATTATTCTTTTCCATCGAAGAATATGAAAATCCATATTTTGGCAGGTCTCCTGACTTTTGTGCAATTTTTAGTCTGCCTTCCCATCCATATTAATAGAACAGTGGCAAAAAGTTAGACTAATCTTCACAATTACAGTTGCGTGGACAGTTCCGGAATTTAACCGGATTCCCTATTAATCACTGTTTAAAGTGAACCAAAATATTATTTAAAGAACTTTACTAAAGTCTAAATTGATAAATTTATTTTTAATAATCAATTGCCTTTCTTTTACACCTGCTTTTTCGAACATCTTTCTTGCCGCTTTCGCAGAGTCGGATTCTTTATATTTATCGGATAAATAAACTACTTCAATAATTCCCGATTGTATTATCAGCTTCGCACATTCGTTACACGGATACAACCCCACGTAAAGCCTCGCTCCGTGTAAGTCTTTTGTCGAATTTAAAATTGCATTAGCTTCTGCGTGAACTACATAAGGATACTTTGTATCGTTTATATTATCCGCTTTCCTTTCCCACGAAAAATCCTCATCACTGCATCCAATCGGAAATCCGTTATAACCAATTCCAACAATCTTATTATTCTTTCCTACTATACAGGCACCTACCTGCGTATTGGGGTCTTTACTTCTTAAAGCAGATAGTAAAGCTATTCCCATAAAATATTCATCCCACGATATGTAATCTTTTCTTTTCAAAATAATTTTTCCAATTTATTATTTAATTCTTCTAAACTCATATCGTTTATTAATGTAAAATCCGCATATGCAATCGGTCCACTTTTATCCAAATTTTCAATCTCACTTAAGTCTCTCGATGTCGCTTCTTCCACAGTCAGTGGTCTGAATTCCCTTTTACCTAATCTTTCATATCTCAATTTCTTAGATGTATATATTGCAACTACTTTAAATGCATCTTCAAATGAATCCTTAATTATTTTAAACTCTTCCCACGAATACATACTTTCGATTACAACATTACTTGTTTTAAAATATTCCTTAATTAAAGCAATACTTTTTATCGCCATCACACCCATTCCAAATTCTTTTCGGAGTTCTTCTCTCACTTTTCTTTCGTTCACTTCGTTTATCTCAAGTCCTCTTTTCTTTAACTCATTTATTACAACATCACCAAAATATACTTTCTTGAAACCCTTATCCACAAAGTATTTCACAGCTTCGGATTTACCCGAACCGCACATCCCAACTACCGCTATAATTTTCTTATCACTCATTTTAAAAATTGTTTTATTGCGTCGCTTTGAACTTCACGCTTTTCAAAAAAGAATTCATCCTTTACAGGATTATAAAACTTCTGTATCAATATATTTTTCGTATTTCCGCTTTCTTCGTATTGTAAAAGAATTAATGATGATGATATTTTATCTATTGTAGTTTTATTCGATTTTGATACTATCGGATAAATTTCATCTTCGAGATAAATTTGCAAATCCTCATCATCTGTATTCAGTATATTATTCACCAATGCATTACTAAATGCTTCCTGAGGTGTCAATGCAGTCGTATCCATATCATCGTCCTCTGCATACTCAGTCTGTACCTTTTTTTCTATCTTTTTTACTACATCATCCTTCCCGCACGAAATAAATGTAATAACTATTATACTGAATAAAATATATTTTAAAATATTAAACATAAATTTTTAATTTTTTCGAATTGCTAAATGCAAATATAAACTTTTTATAAACTATTTTATATAATAATAGCTTTGCTAAATATATTTAACAAAGCTATTAAAAATATAAGAACAAAGAATTATTTTATTATTCCCATTTCTTTTCCAATATCACCGAATATTTCAAGCACTTTATTTAAATGCTTGTCTTCGTGTGTTGCCATATATGATGTTCTTAGCATTGCCAGATTTTGAGGAACTCCCGGAGATACGAATGCATTCACGAATACTCCTGCATCGAATAGTTTTCTCCAAAACTGGAATACCAGCATATCTTCACCTAATATTACAGGAACAACGGGTGTTCTGCCTTCAAGTGTCCTGAATCCCATTTCTTTAAATCCTTTTCTCATTTTCGCCGCATTCTTTGATAACTGCTCGACTCTTTCCGGTTCTGCTTTCAATATTTCAAGTGATGCTTCCGCTGCCGCAACTGCCGCAGGCGTTGGTGAGGCAGAAAAAATTAATGCTGATGAATGATGTTTTAAATAATTTATCACTGACTTCTCCGAACCGACAAACCCGCCGAGTGAGGCGAACGTTTTCGAAAATGTACCCATAATCATATCGACTTCTTTATCCAATCCGAATTCTGATGCTGTCCCTCTTCCGCCTTTTCCGATTACTCCTGTCGAATGTGCATCATCTATCATTATTCTTGCATTATATTTTTTACATATCTTTACAAGTTCTGGTAAATTTACGATTTCACCTGTTGTTGAAAAAACACCATCCGATACTACAAGCTTTCCAATTTCCAAAGGTAATCCTTTTAAAACCGTTTCAAGACTTTCCATATCATTATGCTGGTATCTTTTTACATCGCAAAAGCTTCCCTTTGCCATTAAATTACCTGCAACTATACTTGCATGATTATCTTTATCCGATATTACATATTCTCCTTTAACTGCAAGTGTCGGAATAATTCCCTGTGGTGTTTGATAACCCGTTGAATAAAGTAATACTGCCTCTTTACCCAAAAAATCTGCAAGTTTTTCTTCCAATCTTATGTGCAAATCGAGCGTACCCGTTAGATAGCGGGAACCGGAACATCCCGTTCCATATTGTTTAAGTGCCTTTTGTGCAGCTTCTAATACTTTTGGATGTGTCGTTAATCCATGATAATTATTCGAACCTGCCATAATTATTGGTCTGCCTTCAATATTTACAACAGGACCTTCGTTTTGTTCTATTGCTCTAAAATAAGGATAAAGACCTAATGCTTTTACCTCATCAGCCCTCGTAAAGCTATAACATTTTTGAAATAAATCCATTATTTGAGTATAATAATTAAAATATAAAAAAAAATAATAATATTAGCATAGAAAATACATATTATTATTGATAATTTCTATGTTATAAAACAAAAAAATATGAAAGCGTTTATTACAGGTGCCACAGGCTTTGTAGGAAGCCATTTAGTCGATGAACTTCTTAAAAAAAATTACGAAGTATATTGTTTAATTCGTAAAACATCTAATCTCAGATGGTTAAAAGATAAAAACGTGCATTTTATCGAAGGAAATTTATTCTCCAATGATGCTCTTTCTTCCGTCATTAAAAATATGGATTACATTTTCCACGTTGCGGGTGTAGTTAAATCAAAAGATAAAAAAGGATTTGAAAAAGGTAATTATCTTGCAACTAAAAATTTGCTCGAACTCACTTTAAAAAATAATCCAAATATAAAAAAATTCATACATATTTCTTCGAGTGCCGTATGCGGACCAAATCCTGACGATAATCCTTTGTCTGAAGCATACGAACCTAAACCTAGAACGACTTACGGTGTTACTAA
>JBAZEQ010000272.1:0-1488 GCA_041653855.1 Ignavibacteria bacterium
TTTGAATATGACAATATTAATGAAGACGGCTTTCACGATACAATTGGAATGGTTGCAATAGATTCGGAAGGAAATCTATCTGCTGCCTGTACAACAAGCGGTATGGCGTGGAAACTCCATGGCAGAGTAGGGGATTCACCCATTATAGGTGCGGGACTTTATGTAGATGGTGATGTTGGGGCGGCGGCATCGACGGGTAGAGGTGAGGAATGTATTCGTGCCTGTGGTAGTTTTTTAGTTGTGGAACTTATGAGAAACGGATATACACCATATGAAGCCTGTAAAAAAGCTTGCGAGCGTGTATATAAATTGAATTTATTATCTACAAAAAACCGTAACCATATTTACCAGGTGGGTTTTATTGCTGTGAATAAAAAAGGTGAATACGGTGCTTATAGTGTAAGAGGTGGATTTCATTATGCTTTATATAAAGATGGTGAAAATAAACTTTTCGATAGTGATTATTTATTAAACGAGAAATTTGTTTTCGAAAATTTGTGATCGATTCATAATCCCGATAGAAAACATCGGGACACAAAGAACATGGATTTGTAGGATTTAATATTTAGTAATTTAAATTTAAATTTATAAACTTATAATTTAAAAACTTTATAAATTTATTAACTTAATAACGTGTTAAACTTAATAACCCAATAACTAATACTCCGAATCAAAAAACAAGATGGATAAACTAATTGTAATAAAGAATGCTTTAGTTTTAACCCTCGATGATACAGGTAAAACCGGTTATTTTAATTTAGTTGTTAAGAACGACCGGATTTTAGATATTGATTACGATAATGAACTTACGAGCAACAGTATAATATTTTCTAAATATCCCGGTGCATATATTATAGATGCTCACGATAAATTAATCGTCCCGTCTTTTTTAAACCTGAATTTTAATTCGACATTCTACCAGTGTACATCACTACTAAAAGGTTTTAAGTTCAGTAATTTAAATGAAAATTTATCTGCCTCCCTTGTAGAAAAGTATTTTCTCGAACCGAAAAACAAAGATGAATTAAAAAACCTGATTGCCATTAATTATTATTCTTCTCTGCAAAATGGTGAAGCGGTTTTGCTCGAGAGTTCTAAATTGTTTACAAAAGAATTCGTTTCCGAAAATCGTAAATTCGGTTTTCTTTCTTATCAGGATATTGTATTCACGGCGTACGAAAATACATTCAGTAATTTTTTAAGTGAGAAGGGTTTCCTACACTGTGTGGGAATTAAAGATGAAGATGAAATAAATAATTATTCACTAAATACGCTTGTAAGCTCTTTTGCAAGCGGAAAAAAGATTTTATTCTTTGAAGTTCTCCAGAAATCCAACAGCCTCGAAATTCTTAAAAAGAATTTCGCTAAATCCCTGATAAGACTTTTATCCGAAGCAGAACTTCTATCGGAAAAAGTGATATTCAGTAACCCTATATATCTTAACCGTGACGAAGTGGACTTGCTTGCTAAAAAGCAGTCCAACCTGGT
>JBAZEQ010000272.1:1498-3502 GCA_041653855.1 Ignavibacteria bacterium
ATAAAGAGCTAAATATTTCGCTCGGCTCGGGATACAACGGCAGAAGTGTTTTTGGGGAATTAAAAATTCTTACTTCCCTTTTGCAAAAAGAATTTTTTAGCTATGATGAAGTGTTGAGGATGATTACGGTTAATCCTTCGCGTGCATTAAAAATATCCGATAACTATGGAAGCATAGAAAAAAATAAATTTGCCAATCTTGTTTTCTTTAACCTGTGCGATTTAAGAAATATTCTCAACGTTCCCGAAACAAGCTCCGAAAAAGTGTGTGAGTTCCTGCTTGAAAATTTTGATACTAAAGATATATCGGACGTGATTATTAAAGGTATCCCTGTAAAAAGGAATAACCAGTGCAAGTTATATAACCCGGAAACGATTAAGCATATAAAAACTTCCTTAACGAAAAGGATTTATGAAATCGGAAAATACCTCGAACTGAAAGAAAAATACCTGATGAGAAAAAGGGTAAATGAACTTTCCGGAAGTGAGGTCGAGAAATCTGCTATTTATGACGATAATTATGATGTTGAAGATTTTTCTTCTATGGATTCAAAATCCATTGTGGATAGTGAATTCAAGATACTGGGCATAGATAAGGAATTCAATGGTAATATGTTAAATGAACTCAATAGTTATGAGAACATAAAGGAAGTGGATATTAAAGAGCTGGATTCCCTCAGCGACGGATTCTATGTGTTCGAAGAAGAAATAGCAGATGTATCAGTAAAAGAAAAATCAAAGAGTCAGGAAGTACCAAAAGAAGTTACTATGAGATTTGAGGATAAATCGGATACTGATGAAAATGATTTTAAAGAAAAGAAAGAAGATATAAAAGTTAATGAAGTAAAGGAAATTAAAGAAGCTAAAAAAGAACACATCAAAAAAGAAGAAGAAGTACAATTTAAGAAAGAAAAGTTGAGATTCGGATTCAACCAGGAAGAAGAGTGAAGATTTTTAAAAATCCTTGTGACTGTCGGTCGTTTCCATCGAACTGCGAAAAAACTTATTTTTCTAAATACTCTTTCAAATACTTAGCTGTGTAAGATGTTTCGTGATATTTTTTAATCATTTCTTCTGGTGTGCCTTCGGCAATGATTTCTCCGCCTTTGTCCCCGCCTTCAGGACCTAAATCAATAATCCAATCGGCACATTTAATTACGTCTAAGTTATGCTCGGTTACTATTACTGTGTTTCCTTTATCCGTGAGTTTATTTAGTACTATTAAAAGCATTTTTATATCTTCGAAGTGCAAGCCGGTGGTAGGTTCATCGAGTATGTATATTGTTTTTCCCGTCTGAACTTTTGAAAGTTCCGTTGAAAGTTTTACTCTCTGTGCTTCGCCGCCTGAAAGCGTAGTAGCCTGCTGACCGAGGCGGATATAACCGAGCCCAACATCGTTTAAGGTCTGCAATTTTCTTTTTATTGTCGGAAATGAAGTGAAAAATTCGAGAGCATCTTCAACCGTCATTTCAAGCACATCTGCTATTGATTTATTTTTATACTTTACGCTTAAAGTTTCTTTGTTATATCTCTGTCCGCGGCAGACATCACACATAACGTAAACATCAGGAAGAAAATTCATCTCGATTTTTTTCAAACCATCACCTTCGCAGTTTTCGCACCTGCCCCCTTTCACATTGAAAGAAAATCTCCCGACTTTATATCCTCGTATTTTCGATTCGGGAAGCGATGCAAATGTATCCCTGATGTGAGTGAAAAGTCCCGTGTATGTTGCGGGATTGCTTCTCGGTGTCCTGCCGATAGGGGACTGGTCTATTTCTATAACTTTATCTACTATTCTTTCAATCTTGTTTTCTTTTTTCACCGATAATCCTTCTATCGATTTATAAGGCAGAGGACGTTCCGCACCTTTGGAAAATTTCATTGAAAGAATTCTATAAAGTGTGTCGTTTATAAGAGTGGATTTTCCCGAGCCGCTTACACCTGTTATGCAGATAAATTTTCCGAGAGGAATTTTTAAATTAACACTCTTCAGATTATTTCC
>JBAZEQ010000273.1:0-3492 GCA_041653855.1 Ignavibacteria bacterium
CATTGAAAAAGATTATTAAAAAACATATTTTTAATATTCCTTCCCGGGGTAGCTCAGTTGGTTAGAGCGTCGGAATCATAATCCGCAGGTCGAGGGTTCAAATCCCCCTCCCGGTACAAGAAAGCCCTGAAAATTATCAATTTTCAGGGCTTTTCTTTTAATAATACTACTCCTTCCTATATTGAATATCAGTAAAATAATTATTATGTTAATTCACAATCTCTTATGAAAATAATATTATTTATATTTTTGTTTTCACTAAGTCTGTTTTCTACCGGATGCTTCACATATTACCCAACTCGTGAAAGCCCGGATTCTTTAAAAGCAGAAAATGACAGATATTCAAAAATACTAAAATTTCATTTATTTGATGGAAAAACGATTGATGTAAGCGAATACGAAATCAAATATTACGAAAAATACAAAGCGAATGAAAAAGTTTTTGTATATTATCAACCGGATACTGTTGTTAAAAATCAAAATCCTGATTCATTAAAAATAAAACTGACTGAAAAAATAATTCCCTCCGATAAAATAAAATTGGTTACGGTAGAAAGAAAGAAAACAGATGCGAAAAGTACCGCATTTACAGCACTTATTATCTTAGGTTCATTAGCATTAGTTTTTTACATCGCTGTTACAATTAGTTTTCATAGCAATCCCCCTCATCTTTAACTAATTAACAATTCCTTTAATTAGTTAATGTATTATTTTTAATAATTTTTGTTTATATTATATTTATGGCAAGGGCATTTGAAATAGAGGGATTTGACGTACATAATAATCTAACGGATTGCCTTCATTTATTATTTAAAACAAAAACGGAAGAACTATTCTTTCATTACGACCAGCTTTTTGGGAATAATGATATAGAAATTCTTCATAATACAAGAGTATCTTCGCGAAGGTTAATAGCATTATTTAAAGTTTTCCGATCATTATTTCCGCTGAGAAAATATCTGAAGATTTATCAACCGCTTTATGATTTTAAAAACCTGCTTGGACCCGTGAGGGAAAACGATGTTTTGTTGAAAATGATTGGAGATTATGTTTCGGGATACATTCAGCAGGATGTAAAAGCCGTAATGCTTTTTTTTGCGAAGCTGAAAAATGATAACATTACAGCCCGGGAAAAATTATACCGGAATAAGGAGTTGAAAGATTTCGCAAATCACAAGAAAAGGCTTCTGAAATTTTACGATAAATATTTACTTAATCCAAAGAAGAAAATCAAAATCCTAGATATTAATGTGAATTTTAAAGAAAATGCGACTTTGATTTTTCCTGTATTATACGAAAAAGTAAAAAGATATATTGAGAATGTTAATAATCATCCAAGAAACAAAAATGAACTTCACAGGATGAGGATAAAAGCAAAGCCTCTGAGATACACAATGGAGCTGTATTTAAAAGCATACGGGAATGATTTTAAAAAGGGTTATGATGAAATAAAACTCTTCGTCGAAAAGACCGGGGATATTCACGACATAGACATAATCTCGGAATATGTAACCAGTTACTTAAAAGAACTCAGAATATATAACGAGACACAAAAAGGGAAGAAAGAAAAAATATCCACAAAATCACTCCGAATTTATCTGGACTTTCTGAAAGAAAAAAGAAAAAAGATATTTAAAGATTCCTGTGAACTTATAAGCAAATGGGATACAGAGGATTTCAAATCAAGAATGGAAAATTCGATTTCAGGAATTCCAATTTACGAAACAACAGAAGTTCCAGACAGCTCACACGATTTATAGACAATTTTGCAAATAAAAAAAGCAGTAAAGATTTTATTCTTTACTGCTTTATAATTTATAAGAATATTTTATTTCACCAATATCATTCTCTTGATATCGGAATATTTATTCGTTGTCATCCTGTAAAAATACAGACCGCTGGATAAAGACGCACCATTGAAATTAAATTCATAATATCCCGGATTTAATTTTTCATTAACAAGTGTCATTATTTCCCTACCGAGTATATCATAAATTCTAATATTTACATAATCGTTTTCTGGAATTGCGAATTTGATATTCGTAGCAGGATTAAACGGATTCGGATAGTTTTGCATCAATTCATATTTCTTCGGTAACAATTCCGATATTTGTTTCACGCCTACTGAATTGTATTTATTTCTTGCAACAGAAGACAAGTTTTTTAAATCCATCAAATTATTACCTTTGATAATAGCAAAACCGACCATAACACTCTGATTCGGCTGAATATTCAGAGGTCCTACAGAAATAGCGAATGTAGTTCCGTCCGGTCCTAACGAATCATTTGCAATACCACTGCTAAGAGATAACCATTTTTCTTCAGTTGTAAACCCATCGAATATATCACCCATTGGAATTGCTTGAAATTCATATTTTGATTTGTCATCGAGGCAACTCCAAGATATGGATAAGATGTCGTGGTATTATAAGTATAACCCAATTTGTTGGCAGCATCATACCGTGTAATATTATCGCTTGCAAAGTTCCCACCCGGTGAAAAGAAACTAAATATTCCGGCATAAAGATTGCTTATCTCGGTAGTATTAGTATTCTTTATGTTATATCTTAACAATATATAGTTTGAATCGTTTGAAGAGTTGAAAGCAAAACTTTCATTAGTTACTTCCACTCCTATTTTATTGACACCTGCACCATTATCGTTAAATTTACCATTTCCATCCTGAGCAGAAATTGTACCGGGTTTTGTCATTGTATAAGTTTTCAAAGGTACGAAATCAGTATCGGAAATATTTGCAGGTACGGTTCCCCTTCTACAGACATCGGAAACTTTTGTATTGTTTATTCCTATCATTAAACCGCTTTCATAAATCTGGTTCGTAGTTTCATTATAGAGAGTCAATCCTGAGCCATAAATTTGTGCTTTCTTTCCTACAGCTCCATCGTTAGTCAAAGCTAATTTCAAATTATTAACGTTGTGAACCGCAAAACCCTGTCTGAATTTAATTGTAAAAGTATTTGCAGTATTATCAGTATAACAAGAGGCAGAGTTTGAAACGGTAAACGTAACAGTTTTATCGAAAACGCAGGTTTGTTTAGCTTTTACTCTGAACGTATTTGTAATAATTGTGTTGCAATTATTATAAGCAGGAATATTTCCAATAAAAACGGAATCCTGCACTATTTCGATATTTGGATCGGTAGATGTTAACCTTACAGATGCATTACTTCCGGCTATATAAGTATTCTTAAAAGAGATAGCAACAGGAATAACTTCTCCAATATCATACACTTTATCATTATTTCCATACAAAGAGTCATTATGTGTATATGATATGATTTTTAATATTGGATAATCGGATAAACATTTATAAGCATTCAGTCTTCCTGTGCCAAGCAAACCAACATAAGTCGGATTTAAATTATAAATACTATCAACACCAATTAATAACCTATCAACGACTTGTTGTGGGGTCCAGCTTGGATATTTTGAGCGAATTAATCCAACAGCACCCGCTGTTATTGGAGTAGA
>JBAZEQ010000274.1:0-3479 GCA_041653855.1 Ignavibacteria bacterium
ATGACAATTTTCAGTTCACAGGTTCTGGCAAATTCGGATTTTTTCACTTCGGCTTTTCCTTCGGAATACGGGAATGCACTCTCCGGTGTATTTGATATGAAGTTCAGAAACGGAAATAAATACAAGCGGGAATACGCATTCCAGCTGGGGTTACAGGGAATAGATTTATCGGCTGAAGGTCCTTTTAAAAAAGGAAGCGATGCAACATATCTTTTTAATTACAGGTATTCAGTGTTTGGATTTTTACAGCTCTTCGATGAGACGATGAAAAACAAAGTGCCGAGTTATCAGGATTTATCTTTTAAATTAAATTTTCCGACGAAGAGTTTAGGTTCATTTTCTGTTTTTGGAATAGGAGGAATTGCAAAATCAAAATACGACCCTGAAAAAGATTCTTCTCTATGGAAAACCTACGAAGATGTTACAATGAGTGTGTTAAACAATAAAACCGGAACGGTTGCACTTACTCATAATATTATAATCGGTCCGAAAACTTATATCAATACTATGCTCTCGGGAAGCTATAACGAAGTCCAGTGGGAAAAAGGAATTATGAATACTCTATATAATATTAACAAGACAGACGATGCGAATTATAAAACTTCGAAGATATCTTTTAATACTTTTATAAATCATAAATTTTCCCCGCACCTTACAAATAAAACAGGATTTGAGTTTAAGCGTTTATTTTATGATGTAAGAGTTAGTGCTCAAAATCCATTCAGCGGAATTTATTCGGAATACTTAAACGATAACGGTGGAACGAATTTAATTCAGGCATATACACAAAACAAGATTGATATTACAGATAACATTGGATTCAATGCAGGCGTGCATTTCAGTTATTTTACTTTGAATAAAAATTATTCAGTCGAGCCGCGAGTTTCGATGAGGTGGGCTTTTACCCCGACTCAGGCTATCAGCTTTGGATACGGTAACCACAGCCAGATTGAAGATATTGCCGTTTATCTTTCTAAGAAACAGTTAACTGACGGAACAACAACAATTCCTAATGTCAATCTCGATTTAGGCAGAGCAAATCACTTTGTAGCAGGATATGATAAAATGTTCAGTCAGAATTTGCATTTAAAAATCGAAGCTTATTATCAACATCTATATAATATTCCCGTCCGACCGAATAATTACTATTCTATGCTCAACAATCCCGGCGGATATTTCAACGATTCACTGGTAAATGGCGGTACTGGAAAAAATTTCGGAGTGGATATTACATTTGAAAAATTCCTCAGTTATAATTTCTATTACCTTTTAACTGCGTCTGTTTTTCAATCTAAATACAAAGGTGGCGACGGAATGGAAAGAAACTCCCGATTTAATACTGGATATGTTTTCAATTTGCTCATCGGGAAAGAATTCAACGTAACTAAAAATAATATACTGGGAATTAACCTGAAAACATCTTACACGGGTGGAGAGTATTACATACCAATTGATTTGGCAAGTTCGATTTCACAATCCCGTGAAGTAATGGATGAATCGCGGATTTACACGGAACGCCTTCCGGATTTTTTCTATGTTGATTTTACTCTAACATATAAAATGAATTACAAAAAATTCTCCGGTACATTTGCACTACAAATAAAAAATCTCTTAGACCAGAAACCCGATGCAGGATATGTTTACAATCCTTATGCAAAGATAATCGAAAAACAAATCAATCTCGGAATAGTACCTATGATAAGTTATAAGATTGAGTTTTAAGTTAGTAAAGTTTGGCTGGTTCCCAAACAGAGTTTGGGAACCAGTATTAAATATAAAAATTATTGATTGTACTTATTCCCCTTCATTTCCTCTGCTAACAATATATAAAGTTTCTCCCATGCTTTTTTTGTTGCCGAGTTAAAGTCATTTCCCATTTCTTCTTCAACTGTAGAAATCAGACAATCGCCAAAGATTTTATATTGTTCGGGTTCGACTCCGTATTCATTGTGTCTCCTTCCCAAATCCTGTATAGCCGGTATTATTATATCGGGATGATTCAAACCCTCTACTACAGTTTTAACCATTCTCATCAGTGAGCCTGCTTGCTCTTTCATATCTCCTTTAAAAAGTTTTGAAATGTCCGGATTTGCTTCAAATAGTCTTTTATAAAATTTTTCTCCTGCATTTTTCGATTTTGATGTCAGGGTTTTAAAGCTGTACTGTATAAGTTTTATTTCCTCTTTTGTGAATTGATTTGCTTCCATAGTCATGAATTTAATTATAATGAATATATTACATCTAAAAATAACAAAAAAGAATGAAAAATGTTATTATTTATTTTAATATTTACAACATAAAAAACATTATGAAAGTTTAAAAATGAATACAATATTTTGCATTACTTAAAATTTTTAAGAGTTATAAATTAACCGTATAAATAAAACATTATGCAAAGTAAAATATCCGTGTCGTTAGAATTAAAATCTCAACCCGTTGCGGTATTGCTAACAAATGATGACCCCGCCGAAGGCTTGAAATTTAAAGAAGCAACCTGGGGCTGTGTTGCTTCTATGCTTGTTGCGGCTTCAAAAGGAAGGACTGCCTATTTTGATAGGAATACATTCGGTTGTGTGGGCGGCGGAACGGGACTTGGATTCGGGAATCAATACGAAGAAAATGATTTTCCTATCGAATATCTTTTATCAACAGGAAAAAAAGACTATAATAATGAGAAAATAAAGTCGCGATATATTACCGAAGGGGAATGCTATATTAAAACTCCCGAACTTGCACTTAAATTTGTTGAAAATATGCCAATGCGTAATATCAAGGAAAAATTTGTAACCTTCAAACCGCTCGAACTCTTGAATCTTACCGATAAACCCGAAATGGTTATATTCCTTGTAAATCCCGACCAGCTCTCGGCTTTGGTTGTCCTCTCAAATTATGATAGGGAAGATAATATGAATGTGATTGCCCCTTTCTGTGCCGGTTGTCAGTCGATATTGTTCGGTTATGCGGAAGAGGAAAAAGAAAATCCGAAAGCAACAATCGGATTTTTCGATATATCCGCAAGAAAATATATAGATAAAAATTTGTTGACATTTACAATTCCTTTTAAGATGTTTAGGAAGATGGAATCGAATGTTGAAAAAAGCTTTCTTACCAAAGAGCAATGGCTCGGTTTGAATAAAAGAAATGAATAGACTCGATACAGTGTTTTTAAATATAGCCCACGAATTTATAGGTTGTGTGATAAATTATAATTTACCCCACCGTTTACGGTGGGGATAGCAATAACTCAACAAAATTGGGCTTTAGCCCAAATGATTTTACTAAAAAATTAATTATCACATAGCCTCTTTATTCGTGGGTAAAGTGTACTAATAAAAATTTAACCGTTTTAACGGTTTAAAAATTAAAATATATATGGAAATAATTTTACTTGTAATTGGGCTGATAGTAGGCATTTTACTGGGTTTCTTAATTGCGAAAATCTCGACTAAAAACACCGAAGCGGCGAATAATTTATTAAA
>JBAZEQ010000275.1:0-3448 GCA_041653855.1 Ignavibacteria bacterium
AGAAGAATAATGCAAAATTTTATAAATATGGTATATAACGCAGTCGTAAGTTTTCTTGGAATATTTGAAAACAGGTTTAATATATCACATCCAACATCAGCGTTTTGTTCTTTTGTTTTAGTTATTATTGTTATCACAACATTGTTAATAAAATATATAAGATTACTTATAAAATATAAAAAATTAAAGAATTCAATTAACTAAATATAAACTATTATGGGAAACAAAGTAAAAGAAACAGCATTAACAGTATTAGAATCAAAACTTACAAACCCGGCAAGTTTTGATATGTATAATAAAAAGATTGATGATGCAATTGAAACTATAAATGCGTGTAAGTTGGACCCGAAAGCAAAAACCTTCTTTCTTGAGAAAGTAAAAGAAGTTGAAAAGAAAGCACTCAAATTAAGAATCATTGATGAAGATACTCGCATAGAAGTATCAAACCTGCTGATAACAGCAAACAATCTTTTAAAACTTTTAAAGGACAGAAAATCAGACCCACTCAAAAAGATTGATGATACGATAAAACAAATCAAAGCGGATTACAACGAAACGAAAAGTGCGGTTGAAAAAGTTGTAAAGATTTTAAAAGATGAAATACTCCGGGAAAACATCGAAGCAAACAGAAAGAGAGAAGCAGAAGAACGTAAAGCTGCGGATAAAATAAGACAGGAAGAAGAAAAGCTGAAAAAGGATTTAAAATCGAAAAACGATTTAATAAAAGAAAACGCTGAAAACAAACTCGAAGTGAAAACAGACAAGATACTTGAAAGAGTTGAAGAAAAAGCACCTGTTATAAAATCGGTATCAACAACAACAGGCAATACAGTTGTAAAAGAAGTATGGACTTATGATATAATTGACATTGAAAAAGTACCATCGGAATATGTAAAGAAAGAGTTGAAAGCTGCGGAAGTTCGCTCAGCGATTAACGGTGGGAAATATGAAATACCGGGACTAAAGATTTACAAAAAGAAAATTATAGCAAGTTAAGATTTAGGGCAGGTAGAACAGTGGTAGTTCAGAGTTCGCAACTCGGTCGGAAGTTCGATTCTTCCCCTGTCCACAAAGTAAAAAAATAATTATTATGGATACTTTAAAACAAATAATAAAGTTGTGTAAGAAAAGCGGATTAGAATATAAATT
The DNA here is from genome assembly GCA_041653855.1 of Ignavibacteria bacterium. Lineage (GTDB taxonomy): Bacteria > Bacteroidota > Ignavibacteria > Tepidaquicellales > Tepidaquicellaceae > FEN-1279. The sequence goes on from JBAZEQ010000275.1 coordinate 1,150, forward strand.
AGTCTCGACAGAAATAGACCTTATTGAAACATTTAAAAAAACGAAACCAAAAGGTAGTATTATTCGTTTGAAACACGAGGATTATATTCTTGTTAAATTAACCGATTTGGGGATAAGGATAATTTTAAATCACATAAAATTTAAATGGGGACACGATAAAACAAAATATGAAAAGTTTCCAAAAAGTATTGAAGAATTTAGAAAGCACTTAGTTGATAAAGAAGGGTATACAAAGCAATCACTAAGTGATTTTTTATTTGCGTTGGCTGAAGCACACAAAGAAATGTCTCTTATACCTTATACGTATTTTTTAAACAATTATTATACAGATATTATTTTATTAAAAACAGATGCCTAAGAAAAAAGCTGAAATAGATTTCTCGAAAATAAAACCACGTAGGATAATATATTTTAACGATGGATTTTATGCTTACGATTTTCCTCACAACATTGATGCTGCCTGGTTAAAAGGTGTTCCAAATGAAAGATTTATATTCAGGAGCAAAGAATGTATAACACTTTACCCGGCAGGAAGCACAACAATTCTCGGTAATATGGAAAGGAAAAGAGAGATTGAGGATTGGAAAGCAAGAATCGGATTATATGAATCTTCTATTATAAGCGAAACAGCACTGATAAAAGGAAGCACGATCCACGATACGACAGACAAAGCAGAAAAAGTCGGAGCAGCTATAATCTACAACGACAGAAAAGCACCTGAGTTTTCCGAATTAGAAATAAAGGAATTAAGAAAAGATTTAAAAAAGAGACGAATACCATTATACATTATAACCGAACAGGAAATTTGGGTACAGATATGCAGATACGCAAAAATATTAAAAGACTTAAAACCGCAGGTATTCGGGACCGAAGAAAAAATCTTTAACATCAAAGAATTCTACGCAGGAACATTAGACAGAAAATGGTATTTTCCAAAAGACATTGTTGGTTATCAAACGACAAAAACTATTAAGTTAAACATCAAAGCAGGGAAATGGATTGTTGATATAAAGACCGGAAAGAACTTTGATACAAAAAGTTATTGGAGACAACTTGCATCGTATTATTTTGCTTTACCTGACAATGCAGATTACCAGGGAGCAATAATACTTCATTTGAATTACGATAAAAAAGCAGGTGTAAACGGTGGTAGAGTACATATAATGTACCGGAAAGAATTGGAAAAACACTTCAGGCACTTCTTGTATTTAAAAGAGTTATTCTACGAAGATGCTGATTACACTCCGAAACATTTTGAATTACCTTCGATTGTATATTTTAACAAAGTGAAACCATTATATTTAAAACCGAAAAAGAAAATTACTAAAAAAATAAAAACCAAAAAAAATGTCAGAAGAAAACCAAAAACCCGAACAGCAAGAAGGAAAAATCTCAGAAAAAGAAAGAGCTAAATATTACAGGAGTATTTATCTTATTCAAAGCGACTCTGATTTAAAAATTCTTGAGGCGTATGAAAGCAAAAATGACGCAATTAGTGATATAGCTTATAGAGGCAATGGATATCATATAAAAGAGATAATGGCGACAAAAAAGAACATTTTTCCGCAGAAGGGAACAAAACCCGAACAGCAGGTAAAAAAGCTAATAAAGTTTGAAACGAAGTACCATAATTTTCCCTGCACTATTATCATCAATAAAGAGAGAGACAGGGTAATATGTTATTTGAAGTGGGGGAACAAAAACAAACCGAAAGATGTGTATAAAGTTCGAGCAATAATGTACTGCAAAGACGGTGATGTATTTGATATGGATTGGGGAATACGGATGGCGAAGAAAAAAGCATATATGAAACTTGCTGAGAAATTATTTAACTATTCAAAAAGAATAGAAAGCGAACAGAAGAAAAAATTCATTAAAGCGAAAATAGAATATGAAGATTTGCTTTATAAAAAATATCCGATAACTCAATAAAACCAAAATGGGAATAGAAAATAACAACATAGCTCATTGCAAATGGTGTGATGCTGAGATAAAGTGGCTTAAAACACGAGCAGGGAAGAATATGCCTATTAATTACGAAACTTATACAGGTGAATTAGAATACGACCATACAAAGCACACATCACACTTTGCGACCTGCCCGAAGGCAAAACAGGTAAAAGAGCAGTATGGGAAAAAAGATTTTGATAAAACATCATACTCTCGTTACAGATGCAGAATAATGGGAACAAATGATGCAAGTTACGACATTAAGTTTTTAAATGCAGATGGTACAGACAGCGATAAATGGACTATAATTCCGTTTAGTCAGATAAAAATAGACAAAGAAAATAATTAC
>JBAZEQ010000276.1:0-3431 GCA_041653855.1 Ignavibacteria bacterium
TTTCAATACAGCTATTACTCTTCCTCTGATGTTCGATTCGACGGAAGTTAATGTAATTGAAACAGCTCTCAAACTCTATGCAGGTAGGGCAATCATCAATTCAATTAATTTTGAAGATGGCACAGCAAAAGCAGATAAGATTTTAAAACTTGCAAAAGAATTCGGTGCCGCTGTGGTTTGCCTTTCGATAGACGAAGAAGGTCAGGCATATTCACTCGAAAAGAAAGTTTCGATAGCAAAGCGAATCCGCGACCACGCCGTAAACGCTCACGGTATGAGAGAAGAAGATTTGATATTCGATACATTAACTTTTCCGCTTGGTTCGGGTCAGGAAGATTTAAGGAAATGTGGTATGTATACAATAAATGCAATTCGTGAAATTAAAAAAATAATGCCGAAAGCAAAAACCATTCTTGGAATAAGTAATTCCTCTTTTGGCTTAAACGTAAAAATCCGGCATGTACTGAATTCCGTTTTTCTTCATTATGCAATCGAAGCCGGGCTGGATATGTGTATAGTTCACGCCGGAAAAATTATGCCGCTCTATAAAATAGATGAAAAGGGCAGGGAGCTATGCAGGGAACTGATTTTTGATGAGAGAAAGTTTGAATAAGTTTTTAAAAACTTTACCACTGAAGAATACAGTTTAACACACAGAAACACTGAGAGAAAATCAGGGATATTGATAAAATACTATATTAAAAAAATAAATTATGAAATATAAACTTATATTTTTATTAATCGATATTTTAATAGTTTTAAACATTTTTTCTCAGGAAAAAGGTGAAATTAACGGCAGAGTAATTGATATTGCAAATCAACAGCCTATACTTGGTGCGGTTGTAGAAATTTTAGAATTAAAATTGAAAACCGGTACAGATGATAACGGGTATTTTATTTTATCGGATATTCCGGTTGGTATTTATTCGGTTCAGTTCAGTTCGATTGGATATAAGCCATTAATAAAAGATTTTGTTTCTGTAAATTCAGGTTCATCTTTGAATTTACTTGCCGAACTTGAAATAACATCAACAGATGAAATTAATGTTGAAGCATTAAGATTCGAGAAACCATTAGATATTTCTAATTCTTTTAAAAATTTATCTTTCGAAGAAATCAGACGTAGTCCCGGTGGCTTTGAAGATATCGGTAGAGTGATACAAACACTTCCCGGAGTTTCATTTGTAAATGACGGTAGAAATGATTTGATAGTCCGTGGTGGCTCACCTGCAGAAAATCTTTTTCTTGTTGATGGTGCCCCGATTCCTAATATTAATCACTTCGGCTCTCAGGGTACAACCGGTGGACCGACAAGTATTATTGATTTGAATTTTATCCGCGAAGTAAATTTTATTACCGGGGGATTTTCCGCAAAATATGGAGATAAACTTTCTTCTGTACTCGATATCAAGTTGAGAGAAGGTAACAGAAATAAATTTATGGGAAACCTCAATCTTAGTGCTACCGGAATCGGAGGAATTTTTGAAGGTCCGTTTGGAAGTAATAAAAAGGGTTCGTGGCTTTTCAGCGTTCGGAGAAGTTACCTCGATTTTATCTTTAATGCCGCCGGATTCGGATTTATCCCCGAGTATAACTCGACTCAGTTAAAAGGCGTTTATGACATTGATGATAATAATATTCTTACATTCAATTTCATTGGTAATCTTGATAAGGTAAGATTCAATAACGACAAAACTGATGAAAGGCAGAAAAATGAAGATATTTTAAAAAATAATCAATATGGTTATACCAATTCGATTGAACTGAAATCATTATTAACAGATTTTTCTTATACGAGAATAATCTTATCGAGGAGTTATTCAAATTTTGATTACTCTGCCCGGGATGCAAATTTTGTGGAGAGGTTTAAAAATATTTCTGAAGAAGGGCAGTCCGTATTGAAAGCTGAATATATAATGGTTCCGAATAATAACACTGAAATTTCAATTGGTGTTGAAGGAAAACTTATTAATTTTAAGAACGAAATAAAAACTGCTCAGGATACATTATATACTATTGACCCGAATACAGGTAACCGATATATATTGCCTGCACTGGATTTTAATACATCGAATACAACTTATAAATCTGCGGCTTATCTACAGTTAACAAAAAAATTTATTGACAGGATTAAGTTAAATCTTGGTTTGCGATATGATTATTTTGATTTTATTAATAAAAAAAGTTATATATCACCGAGGGCTTCGGTAACGTTTAATATTCTGCATAATTTTAATTTGAATTTCAGTTATGGTATTTTTTATCAATCTCCTTCTTACATCTGGCTTGTTTCGAATTTACAAAATCGTGATTTGAAAAACATAAGAGCTGACCACTATATTGCAGGCATAGAATATTTGTTTGAAAAAGATACAAGAGCAACAATAGAGGTTTATTATAAGAAATATTCCGATTATCCTGCGAGTACATTTAGACCATATTTTATTCTTGCTAATAGCGGAGGGTCTTATGAAAATACAACAAACTTCGGACTCGAATCTCTTGTTTCCGACGGAATCGGATATGCAAAAGGTATTGAATTCTTTTTCCAGAAAACTCTGTCTGAAAAATTTTATACTACTGCGAACCTGTCGTTGTTTATGGCAAAATATACTTCATTGGATGGAATTGAAAGAGCAAGTGATTTTGATAACGGTATTCTTTTCATAGCAAACGGCGGCTATTTAGCAGGAAAGGGTTGGGAACTTTCATCTAAATTCAGATTTGTCGGGGGAAGACCGTATACGCCTATCAGCCCTGTTGACGGAACTCAATTGATTTCACAATATAATTCTATCCGGTTGCCTAATTATTATAGTATTGATATAAGAGTTGATAAAAGGTGGAATTTTAAAAAATGGACACTCGTAACTTACATCGATATTCAAAATATTACAGGAAAGAAAAACATTACAAATTACCAATGGAATAAATACACCCGGGAAATTGAATCGAATAAAAGTCTTGGCGTATTTCCAACTATAGGTATAAATGCGATGTTTTAAAAGGCAGAATTCAGAATTCAGAAAAGTCATCTTATTTTATATCACGAATAATGTTTCACGTTTGACGTATTTATTTATCTCTTTAAAAATTCCCTTAAATTTTTTAGCTTAATTGATTATAAAATAAAATTATGATGAAAACATACTTTATTATCGTCTTTGCAATATTTTTTATTTCTAATATTTCGTCAGCACAGCTTTTTAATAAATTTTCACTCTTTGGCGGACCAATGATTGGATGGCAGATACCAAAGGTTACGGTATTAAATGAGGAGATGGAAAAGATTGGAATCCCTAAATTTTCGAAGGGCGGGTATTTAACACTCGGTGGTGGTGGATTTATTGATTTACCATTTGCAGCAGGATTAAGAATTGGTGCGTTTGGAACAGGATTTACGGAGGATAAAACTTCTACTCCGACAACAC
>JBAZEQ010000277.1:0-2984 GCA_041653855.1 Ignavibacteria bacterium
TTTTACCGATTATAGCTGCCATAGGGAAACCATTGCTTAGACCTTTTGAAAAGACTGCAATGTCAGGTTCCAAGTTATATATCAGATGTGCTCCTCCAACGTTTAATCTGAAGCCGGAAGAAATTTCATCAACAACAAGCGGAATTCCGTATTTAGTAGAATATTTTCTAATTGTCTCTAAAAATTCTTTTTCCGGTTCGTAATTTCTTATAGTCTCAAGAACGATTGCCCCAATATTTTCATTATATTTTTCTATTAATGCAATAAAAGATTCGGTATCATTATAATTAAAAGGTAATGTCAATCCTTTTAAATTTCTCGGAACACCAATTGGATTTAAACCCTGAATCAAATGTCCATCAAGACTCTTATTATCCGCAAGATTTGCGGATAAATACCAATCGTGCCAACCATGATAACCACAAAATAACACTTTATCTTTTTTTGAATATGCTCTTGCTATTCTTACGGCTATAGACATAGCCTCACCACCCGAACGTGCATACCTGACCATTTCAGCCCATGGATGAATTTCGATTAATAATTCCGCTAAATCGACTTCTTCATAAGAATTGAGAGTACTCATAGAACCTTTTTTTATTGCATCTTCGACAGCTAAGTTCACATCATCATCAGCATACCCCAATATGCAGGAGCCTATACCCATATAACTCAAATCATAAAATTTATTTCCATCTAAATCAATCACTTCACAACCTTTTGCCTTATCATAATAGGATGGCCAATAATCAGGTAGAAACATTTCAGGTCTCTTGGATAATAACTGAGTTCCTCCGGGAATAATTGATTTTGCTTTTTTATATAAATTTTGACCTTTATTCATTTTTTAATATTTTTATTTTTTGATATATAAATAATCATTTACTTTTTTAAGAAGGGATATTTGTGCAATATTATTACTATCTTTATATATAGAAAAAACACCGCTCTTATAATTTCCTTTTTCATAATCATAGGCTCCATTAAATAGATTTATATAAGTTCCTGTTGATACAAATATATTCTGATAATTTTGTTTGTAAGTCCATATTTCATTATCGGTAATGTGATGATACCTTGTTTTGTTAAAACCATTTGTCCAAAAATCACATATAATCAGAAATCCGTTATCTTTGAGGTGTCTATCAATATTATAAACGGTTGAAATTAATTTATTTCTATCAATCCAATGTAGTACAAAAGGAACAAGAATAATGTCAAATTTTCTTTTAATTGAAAACTTATCCGAGGTACAACAAAAACACTCTACATATTTTTTGTTCATTTTAATATCATCACAAGCAAGTTTTGAAGGTTCAACCCCAAATAAATTAACCTTATCTTTATATTTTAGTTTAAGTTTTTCTAATCGCCACCCATCCGAACAACCTATTTCAAGAACACTTATTTTATTTTTCACAAGATCGTATTTCTCCATTATATCGAGTATAATGTCATATTTAAACTTATTTTGTTTATTTCTGTTCCTTAAATAATAATTGTTTGCTTCATACTTCTTGAATATTTCGTTTTGCATAAATTTATTTTATATTATCTTTAATTAAAGAATTTTTATAACCTTCATTTCTTTCTATTGAAGAATTAATACTAAGTAAATTTTTATTAAAATTAAGAACCTTTATAATATCGTTAAGATGAAAAGGAATTTGAAAATCCCTACTAAGTTCAGTAAACAATTTATCCAGAAAAATGTAATCCCTTTTTTCGTCGAGAGTAAGTCTTAAATGGCTATAATTTTCTGTGTGTTTGAAAACACCAATTTTAAAAATACTTGGGTTCTTATAAATATATGGTGTTACATGTTCCCTCTCTGACTTAAGACTGGCTTCAGACCATGCTTTTTCGAGTGATTGAATTGTAAAAACTTCAGTATCGTATCCGTCAGGTAATGTAGGTTCAAGACTGTTCGATACATAATCATATTTATTACTTAAGAACATTTCTATCGTTTTATCCATAAAATCCGGGTCAATTAACGGGCAATCACCCGTTATTCTAACCACAACATCTGCTTTTACAAATTTTGCCGCCTGATAATATCTGTCTAAAACATCATTAAGGGATCCCCTGTAGCATTCAATTTTATTTTTAAGAGCCCAATTATATAATTCATCATCAGCCGGGTCAACACTCGTCGCTAAAATTCTTTGATTTATCATTTTCGAAAATGACAATTGCCTGAAAACCTGTTCTATAACCGGTTTACCGGATAGCAACATCATAGTCTTCGAAGGCAAACGTGAAGAGGACATTCTTGCCTGAACAACACACACAATATTCATTTTTGATTTACTCACTCTTTCCCCATTTATATGGTAAAATAATATTCGGATTATCTTCTTTTAAACTTTTTAATTCATCGTAGTAACTAAATGCTTCACTAATTTTTTGTTCCATAGATAATAAATCTAACAAATGCTCATTTCCGTCAATTCCTATTACAACTTTATCTACGAAAGAGTTTCTCAATACAAATGAAAGACATAGCACCTGAATTGGTATTCCTGATTTCATTGAAACATCATTTAATAATTTTATTTTTTCCTTTACAGGAAGAAATTCGGAATCCAATTTTTCGGGTTTAATAAAGAACAAACCTTGCAGGAAAACCGACCTTATGTGTAATTCGATGTTTTTTTCTTTTAATAATTTAAAATATGACTCAAATCGCTGGTCAAATAGATTATATGGTACCTGTATTATATTAAAATCAATTTTATTTGCAAATAATGTTTCAAGCTCACTTGTATTATACAAAGAGAAACCAATCTTTTTTATTAATCCTTTTTCTTTTATTTTTTGTAACTCATAAAAGACATCATTGTTTTTTTTTACAGCTTTAACATTGTGTATAAGATAACCATAAACAGAATCGGTATTTAATCTATTTAAGGAACTATTAACTATATTCTCCACCTTATTTACATCGCAAACAGGTAATTTTGTTATTACATTAAATTGAC
>JBAZEQ010000277.1:2994-3415 GCA_041653855.1 Ignavibacteria bacterium
CCTCGCTATCACCATAGGAATAAGCCGTATCAAGATATTTAATTTCATTTTCCAGACACAACCTTAATACATTTTGTAATTCTACATCAGACAACCTACCCTTCTTATTGTTTATTCCATAATCCAATCCGAATTGAGCTGTCCCCAGTACAATTTTATACGTTATTTTATTCAATTAAATCCCAGCTTAAAGGTGTTCCAAAAGTAATATCAGATTTTGCTTTTTTCCCGATAATTTCATTAAAATATTTTGGATGTAAACCGTATCCGGGTCTAATAGATTTTACATTTTTTTCGGAGAAAATTTCTCCGGCTGTTATATCTTTTACTGCGAAAAGGGAGCGGGAAAATTCCCTGCTTTTTTTCATTTTATCGGATAATTCATAATTCACTTTTCCAATAGCTTTTTCGACCTTTCGGA
>JBAZEQ010000278.1:0-3407 GCA_041653855.1 Ignavibacteria bacterium
TTTAATGTTTAAGTACATTTTCTTATTACTGGCTATAACTGCTAACATATCACTCTCACAAACTGCAATATTCAAAGGAAAGGTATTTGATAGAAACACAGATGCAGTAATTTCAGATGTTACTGTTAGTATTCTAAATACAAATTTTTCATCAAAGACAAATAAATTCGGAGAGTTCGAATTTGAGAATTTAAAACCCGGGGATTACGGGGTCGAATTTATACATCCGGGATATAGAACTTATAAAGTAGATTTCAGAATAATAGCGAATATTACTTCTACTCTCGATGTTAAATTAAGTATAAATGAAATTGAAACCGGGGAAATCACGGTTACAAGTACAAGGTATTCTGCTATGTTAAAAGATATTCCGTTACCGATGGATGTTGTAGAAGAGCATCAGATAATTAGAAGTACTGCGAACACGGTTTCGGATATTTTAAACACAAAACCCGGACTATCACTAACCCGCGATGGTATATGGGCTACGGATATAAGTATAAGGGGATTAAGTAAAAGTAATATTGTAACCTTGATAGACGGGAACAGGATTGAAACAGCAACAGATATTTCCGCAAGGTTATCTATGATAGATTTAAATGATGTAGAAAGAATCGAGATTATAAAAGGCGGTTCATCTTCATTATACGGAACAGGAGCATTCGGCGGTGTAGTAAATATCATTACTAAAGGCGGAGAGTTTAGTAATATGAAATACATTAAAGGTTCTCTGCTAAGCGGGTACAATAGCGTAAATAAAAGCGGTGTAGGACAACTTTTATTAAATGCGGGTTCACAATACTGGTTTGCAAAAATCAGCGGGACACTGCGAAACGCACAGAATACGATGACCCCGCAAGGTGAACTACCAAACAGCCAATTTAGTGATAATAATATCTCGGGAAGTATTGGTTTCAGACCCGTAAAAAATCACACTTTCAAACTCGATTATCAAAGATATTATGCAAAGGATGTTGGAATACCGGGTTCATCGCTTTTTCCGACAAATGCCGTGATAACATATCCCGAAGAAAAAAGAGAAATGTACAGTGCGGAATATAAGTTTGATAACATTTCACCGATATTGAAAAATATATCTGCAAAATATTTTTACCAGACAATTTTGAGAGATGTCGAGAATATTCCGAATCAGACTGTATTACAAAAAACTCCAACAGGCAAATTAAAGCAAAAAGTTACGGTGGATAAGATTGTTCCGATTGCTAATCATTACACAAACGGTATGCAAATTCAAACCGATTGGTCGTTCGGGAAATTTAATAATGTAATAGTTGGTGCAGACTTGTGGCAACGCAGTTTGACAAGCGACAGGGAAAAATTTCAGACAATTTATAAATACGATACTACGTCGGGAAATCTATTAAGTACAACGAATCAAATAACCGGCGAAAAACCATTGCCCGAAGCAGAATTCAGAAGTATCGGGGGTTTCGCACAAGACGAGATTAAACTACTCGATAACAAATTAAAAATAAACATCGGTGCAAGGATTGACCATATAAAAGTTACAAACTCTAATACGCTTAACCCTGCTTATACAGTTATAAACGGAGTATTGAATACAAATCCGGCAGGACAAAAAACTATATGGAATGCAACCGAAGCGAGCGATATATCGTGGAGCAGTAATATCGGGGCAATGTATACTATAATTAAAGATATCGATATAACTTTAAATGCGGCACGTTCATTCCGCTCGCCTTCTATTGAAGAGCGATACCAGTATATCGATTTAGGAAGCTACTTAAGAATCGGTAATCCGTATTTGAATCCAGAAAAAGGACTTTTTGCAGACTTCGGATTAAGAGTCTGGAAAAATACGTACAGATTTAGCGGAAATATTTTTCTGAATTCATTTACAGACCTTGTCGTAGAGACACCGGGAACTTTTGATAACAAACCTGCATATATAAAAACAAATATCGGAAAAGCAATTTTGTATGGATATGATTTTGATTTTATGTATAATTTTTATAAAAGTTACGTAGTGTATGGGACTCTATCTTATGTAAGAGGTGAAGATACGGAAAACAGACTCGATTTACCACAAATGCCGCCACTTAACGGAAGACTTGGATTACGTGGAAAGATAACAAATTATATTATTTACGATATAGCGGCATTGCTTTTCAACGGACAGGATAAAGTTGCACAGGGAGAAGTTCCAACACCGGGATATGCGACGTTTAACATAGGTTTAAGTTCGACTCAGCTCGATATATATAAATATGTAAAACTCCAGCTATTCGCAGGTGTAGAAAATATTTTGGATAAAGCATACAGGAATCACCTTTCATCAAACAGAGGTTCGGTAATAATAGAGCCGGGAAGAAATATTTATTTTAAGGTGGGGGTGGATTTCTAAGTTTATAAAGTTATAAAGTTAAAGGATTTAAGGTAATAGTAATTTATTATTTTTCGTTCCTAAGTTCTTGCTATGAAGGTATGACAAGAATAGTAGGTTTTGGGAACGTTTTATTTCTTTTTCTCTTCTATCCAGTAATTTGCTTCATTGATTTTTTCCTGTAACGCAGTTTTATAAGCAGGGTCAAGTTTTTGAACTTGTTTCCAATCCTCGATTGCTTCTTTGTACATATTCATACCATAATATTTATTGCCTCTATTGTAATATGCATCGGTAAAATCAGGCTTAAGTTCGATTGCTTTATTATAATCTGCAATAGCACTATCGTAATTATACAATCCGGAATAGGCATTCGCTCGATTATAGTAAGCATATGGAAAATCGGGTTTAAATTTTATTACTACGGTAAAATCCACAATAGCCTTATCGAAGTCATCCAAATCAGAATAGCTTATTCCTCTATTATTATAAGCGACCTCATAATCGGATTTTATTTCAATAGCTTTTGTATAATCGAGGATTGCTTTTTTATATTTCTTAAGTTTCCTATATGTATTACCGCGGTTAAAATGTGTATTTCAGGTTCTGTGTTTGGATATTTTTCCAGCATTAAATCGAGAATTTCAATTGACTCTTCGAAATCCTTTTCTTTTTGTGATTCCCTGTATTCGGCAACGAGTTCCTTGAATGTCTGCGAAAAAGCAGATGAAAAAACAAATGTAAAGAATAGTAACGATAAAACAAAAACAATATTTTTTTTCATATAGGAAATATTTATTAATATAATATAAAAATATTATAATTTTATTTGAAGTTATAAACAGGTCGCTCCTACGGAGCTACACAATTTCCGATATAATTATTCTACGAACAGAACGCTTCTGCCAGAGGCAGACCATATTCTTATGGAGCTTAAATTATTAATATACTTTAGATTTTATAGGGAAATTTTATTATAAAAGTAGTTCCCTCACCATATTCGCTTTCAACTTCGATTTTACCGGAATAAGAATCAACAATC
>JBAZEQ010000279.1:0-3364 GCA_041653855.1 Ignavibacteria bacterium
TTTTTAAAAAATTTAAATATGGTTTACTCGCTTCTTTAATTTCTACTTTGATTTTTACTGCACACCCTGTCCATACCGAAGCCGTAAGCTGGGTAAGCGGCAGGACGGATTCGCTTGTAACATTGTTTTTCTTTGCAACATTTTATTTTTATTTATTATTTATAGAGGAGGAAGATAATAAATATTTAATTATATCGTTAATTTTTTATACACTTGGTCTCCTTTCAAAGGAAATGATAGTAACTTTACCTTTAATAATTATTTTATTCGATTTTCTCTGGAGAAAGAAAACTTATAAAGAAATTCTTGAGAAATGGAAAATACATTCTATATATATTCTATTTACCGTAGGCTATCTGGTTATCAGGTATTTTGTTCTAAAGGATGTCGTGGAGAGAATTGGATATAATTATTTTTATGAAAAAGATACGATAACTATTATTGCAACAATGTTAAAGACGATTCCGGTATATCTAAGACTGCTAATTATTCCGGTTAATTTATTGTATCATTACAATGGTGTTATTCCCGATTCACAGTCCATTCTCGATGCAGGCGTAGTTTTTGCCTTATTAATTATAATCGGTTTAATAACACTCTCGATTGTAAGGTATAAGGAAAACGGGGAAGTATCGTTTATAATCCTATTTATTTTTATAACACTCTTGCCTGTAATGAATATTATTCCGACTATGAATTTTATGGCGGAAAGATTTTTGTATATTACCTCTTTTTCGATTTCCCTGCTAATTACTCTTTTTATAGTAAAGTATATCGAAGGTAAAAATCAAAATTTAATATTGTCTTCATCTCTGGCTGTAATAATTGTGTTTACTACGTTAACAGTTAAAAGAAATTCGGAATGGAAAGATAATGACACCCTGTATTCAACCGGAGACGGAAGAGACGGTTCGGTATTACTTGTTAACAGCGGCAATATGTATGCAAACCGAAAACAATTTGATGAAGCTGAAAAGCAATACAGAAGAGCATTAGAAATCAGGAACAATAATGTTCTCGCACATCATAATCTTGGATTAATATACTTAATAAAAGGTAATCTCGATTCTGCCGAAATAAAAATAAAAGAAGGGCTTGCAATTGATTCACTTGCTCCTGACGGGTATTTCCAGCTTGCTAATATTTATCAACAGGAAGGAAAGACAGATGAAGCTATTAAGCAACTTGAAAAATTGCAAACCATCATACCTGACTATAGAGGCTCTAAAGCGACGCTCGATTTATTAAAATCCGGTTCAGGAATTACAAATCAGAATATCCCGGGAAATATTCAAAACCAGGTCAATCCGAATAATCAACTCGCGGTTCTGGAGAAGCGTTCCTTCCAATATTACAATGATAAGAAATTTAAAGAAGCTATAAAGGACATTGAAGAAATGATGAAAATTAATCCTACCGGAAAATCGGGCTACCTGAATAATCTTGCACTTTGCTATCAGGGATTGGGAGATGCGGATAATGCTAATAAATGTTTTGAAGAAGCAATTAAATTTGATGAAAAAAACATTAATGCTTTAAGTGGTCTTGCCGAAAATTATTTACATATTGGAGATAAAAAGAAAGCGTTGGAGTATTATAGAAAAATATTAAAAATAAATCCTTCTGATGAAAATGCTAATAGGAAAATTGATTCGTTGATAAAATGATGAAATTATTTTCTTTTGTATAATTCGAGCCCGTCTTCTGAAAATACCCTGTTGTAATTATCACGAAAATTTTTGTTTTCGTTCATTGCATTAAATATTTTGTCATCGGGAGATTTTAAATAGAATAAAACCCACTTAGCATAAGGAACGGGATTGACTAATGATTTCTCGCCAATATCAAAAGTATGATAGGTTACTCTTTCTTTTAAATATACTCCTGACCACGGTGGTATGGCAAACACTCTGAAATCATAGAGTAGATTTCCTCCGTCGTAATTCTCTTCGAGATATTTTGAAAGTTTGTATGTTATCGTTTCGTGATAACCCGCAAATCTTGCTTCTGCTATAGCGGGAACTTTTGATGGATATAAATATATATATGAATAGGTTTGCAGTCCGATTAATAATAATGAAACACCGATTAAATAATTTATCTTAGTATTGAATCTTTCATAAATAAAACCGACAAATATTCCTGCGAAAATTACTAGTCCCGGAATAGCATATAATCCGTATCTCGAATTGAAATATCCTTGAGGTTCGGATTGTGGAATCTCTATTATAACCTGTCCTGCATATAGAAATAGTAATGTGGTTGGTATCGCTATCAGGGATAAATAAACGAGAAATGAATTTACTCTTAATTTGTTCTTGTAAACATAATATAAAAATCCTGATAATGACAGAGCCAATGTCAACCATCCCGAATAAAGGTATAAATCGAAATAGTAAACTTTTAATGACAGACTAAAATTATGCTTTGTCAATAATCTTCCTGCCGATTCGTAATATTTTAGCTGGAAGTAAGTGGAAAATTGACCTCTCATAAATTCGAGTGCATCCGAATAATAAATGTAGTTATGCACAAGCCACCATATAATTACTATAGCAGTAGGGAATAAATAATAAAAAATATTTTTTATAAAACCTTGTTTAGTATAAATTGAAATAATGAATATTATTACGGCAGTGGCAACTGCTAATGTCCATCCGTCGTACCTTGTGCAGGAAGCCATCGCTGTGAATACACCTGCAAAAAAAATATCTTTTGTGATTTTTGTTTTGTTCCATTTTATAAGGTAGTAAATCGAAAGAGAGAAAAAAGTAATGTATATCTGCTCGCTCATCGGGGTAGTCTGGAAATATAGTATATTCGGATTTAGTATGAATAATAGTAATCCGGCGTATTGAGCAATTTTATTTTCGGTTAATAATTTAATAGTATAAAAAATCGCAATTGCATTAATTATGAAAGCAATAAAATTTACTATGCTTCCTGCAAGCCCGGTTTTCCATAAAAAATTTATAGATGCAAGAGGGAACATAATAAAATTCGGTAGTGGAAGCCATACAGTGCCGATTTGATTGAATATCCCTGGATTTACTGCATCTATAAACCTTCTCGATGCATCGAGTCTGTATATAGAATCCCTATAGGCAAATATGTATTCATCCGAAAATGAAATGTATTGTGCTATTAATCCGGCTACTGCGGAAATAATTATAACCAGGATTAACTGCCTTTTATTCGAATTTAATATCATTTAATAAAAATAAACTTCAAAATACCAAATATTAAAATCTAATTAAATATTATAAAAAATCATAAAATGTTTTGTAATCTAAATTAAAGATATATTTGATTATGTATTAATTTGAAATAAAAAATCTTATTTTAGTTGTAATATTAAAAAAAT
>JBAZEQ010000280.1:0-3334 GCA_041653855.1 Ignavibacteria bacterium
CAAAACCGATATAAGCAAAAAATACTACCGCCGCCGCCGCAAGAACACCCATTGGTGCATTTAATAAAACACCACCTGTGCCATCACTTACTACACCCCAGATTGTTTTTCCAAAAAATGTTAGTCCACCTAATCCGAAAGGTGTAAAATTAGACCAGTTATCCGGATTTATAAAAAAGGCTCCGACAGCAATTACAAATACGACAATAAATAACTTAGTTATAACCATTGTTGCATTGAAACGGGCACTTTCCTTGATTCCTATTATTAAAATTACAGTAACGATAAAAGTAATTATTACTGCAGGTAAATTTACAATTCCACCTGATAAAATTAAATGACCTTTGTCTAATACAATCGGTGCTTTCGCTATAATATCCGGTAGCTTTAATCCAAACACATCAATAAACTCCTGAAAATAACTTGACCATCCATTTGCAACTGCGGCAGAGCCAACAGCATATTCAAGAACTAAATCCCATCCGATTATCCAAGCAAAAAGTTCTCCAAGAGTTGCATAAGCATAAGTATAAGCAGAACCGGCTACAGGAACCATCGAAGCAAATTCTGCATAACATAATGCCGCAAATACACAAGCGATACCCGCAAAAACAAAAGATAGCATAACTCCGGGTCCTGCAGTTAATGCGGCTTTACCTGTGAGAACAAAAATACCCGTTCCGATTATAGCTCCTACACCTAAACTTGTTAAAGTTACAGGTCCCAAAATTCGGCGAAGACGGTTTTCACCTTTCATCTCTTCAAGCAAAAGGCTCAAGGGTTTTCGTGCGAAGAATTGATTCATAAAGATTTCCTTTTTTGATTAATGATGAGTAGTTATAAATTTCTTCTTATCTTTTTAACAAATTATTTCTATTACAAAAAAGGTTGACTTAAAATTAAGTATGATACTTAAATCATATTATCAAAATAAAAGAAATAAATGCCGTTCTTAAAATAAGTATGAAGCAACCTAAAAAATTAAAAATATTTATTACTATTTTTGAATACCACTTAAATTAATAAGGTATTCACAGGCAATCCTGTATGGGTCATCCAATTCCGGATTCCATTTTTCAGTAAGGTTATAGTCATCGGTTTTGTATCCTTCCATAATCCATTGTTCACCGGATATCATTTTCGTGTCGTCAATAGTTGGCATATTCCAGTAGTCACACAGCTTTATTAATTCCTGAAATTCATTCCATTCTTTTGCGGAAAGTACTTTTACATCACTTACCCTCAATCTTCCCGGACCAACTCCTCCCGAACCCGTTGTTGCTTTTGTATATAAGGTTATCGTATCATTTTGCTTTTCAATTCTAATTGCTATTGGATTTTTTATAGTCCTGAGCCATAAAAATCTGAATGACTCTTTATTAATTTTGGAATCGTATAAAACCGGCTCGTACATTGCGAAAAACATTTCCGAGAAAAACGGTACTTTCGCAGAGTCTAATTCGACCGGAAAATATGCCTCATTTGGGTCGAGTGGAACCCCAGTAGAATCGAGTTGTAATGCGGAACTTTGTTTTGGTTTAATTTCCTTTTTTGCCGATTGTTTGTTTTTTTTACATGCGGTTAGTGGTAAAAGAAGAATTAGCAAGTATAAAATGTACTTCATAAATATTTCCTCTCCTTGTTAAGAAGTTTTTAATTTATTTAACGCTTACTTTATTGGTATATCTTATAATTTAATATAGATTTACGTATCAATCCATACTAATTTTTCTGTACCAAAATTGCTATTTTACCGGAACTAAAACTGAAATTTCTTAAAAGGGGAGGATAAAAAATTGATGCTATTATATTATTTTTCAATCATCGGAAACTTGTGAAGTTAATTTTAACGAGTGCAATTATGCATCAGGTTTATATTTATATAAATTACTTATAAATGGTGCAAGATTAGATAAAATGAAATTAATGCTATTAAAATTATTTTATGATTTAAACCGAATTCTAACTTTTTAACAGCTTTTTTATAGTTAATAAAACAAAAATTATTAAAGAGTAAATTCCTATGGAAGCATAAAAAGTTTCTTTAGTAATATCTTTATCATCACAGGTAACAATTATTTCTTTCCCTTTACTTCTTTCACCCTGAGTTTTTGTGGTGAGCTCTTTTTCGACCTCGATTTTAAATTCACCCTCGCACACAACCGGTGCAGCAATTTTTTGAAGTTCAGGATAAAATACGCTTCCAATTCCTACTATTCCAAGCCCAAGTAATCCGCTGACAATGATTCTTAAGAAAAAATGAAGGACGGGTGTAACATCCGTATTTATTTTTATATTATTTTCTTTTGCTACCTTTTTAACATGTTTCTTTGCTGAGCTTAAACTGAAATTCCTTGCATCTTTGGTCATACGGATTGCTCTAAGAGATGCTCTTCTTTTTATTTGAATTAAAATTTGTTCGTTCAAACCGTTGCTCCCTGTTTGAATAACAGAATTGCAATTGGAACATTTTTGCTGACTGTTAAAATAAGAGTACGTATCGTTTATCCAAAAAGAACTGTTGCAAGCCGGACAGATAATTTCGTGGATATGTTTTTTTGTCATAGTTTTTTTAGGTTGATAAATAGCTCTCTTCCTGCTCTTGGTTTTATAGAATTATATGCAGTCGAGAAAAGTTTAATTTCGAAAAACGATTTGAAATATTCAAGGTATTCTTCTTTTGTTCCTCCGTATGGCGGATAGTCGTTGCCAAATTCGTGATTAAAAAGCAAACCGACAAGTCTTCCTCCGGGATTTAATAATTCGTTAACTTTTTCTGCATATTTTATTCTTTCTTTTGGAAATATTGCGCAAAAAAAAAGTCTGCTCGATAATTAAATCATATTTTCCTTTATGTCTAAAAAAATCTTCTGTTAAAATATTCTCTATAGGGTAGTGCGGTGCACGTTTTTTGAAATCATTAATAACCGTTTCCGATATGTCTAATACATATACATTTTTAAAACCGTTTTCCATAAGATATTCCGCCTCATAAGCATTTCCGCATCCGGGAATAAGGATTTTGAGATTTTTATTTTCAAGCTGGTCAAAGTATTCCTTGAGAGGAGGGGAAATGTAACCTATGTTCCAACCGCTTTCTTCATTGAGATATTTGTTTTCCCAGTATTTTTTATCGAGAATTTGCAGAATGAATTATTTAAAAAGATTATTTTAATAAAATCATCTTCTTTGAATCTCTGTAGCTTTGTGATTCAAGAGTATAAAAATAAATTCCTGAAGTTAACCTGCTTCCATCAAATGTAACATCGTATTCACCTGCATTTAGTTTTCCGTTTACCAATACAGCTACTTCTTTTCCAAGTAAATCAAAAAC
>JBAZEQ010000281.1:0-3324 GCA_041653855.1 Ignavibacteria bacterium
TATGAGTTACTTCATCGAATTCCATAGTTTGAATAAGCTTAATATTATCGGTAGGGATTTCTCTTTTATCGCAAAAAGCTTTAACGTAAACACCTGCACAGGTTCCAATCGAAGCCATAAATAAATCGAAAGGAGCAGGGGCAGAGTTTTCACCGCCGTCTTTTACCGGCTGGTCGGTTTTTATTATGTGTCCTTTATGGTTTGCGTTTACTTTTTTTCCGTCCTCGAAAAATATTTCCATTTGCATAATTGTTCTTTTTAAATTTATACAAATTTAATTAATATAGTTGCTGATAGCAAGGTTATTTCAGGGTACAAAAAGTAATTTCGTAAATGCAATATTATTAAAACGGACTTTTTTCTGCACAAATAATTTCTTTCGTAGAAGATTTTTGTATAAATACTATAATTTGAGCATTTTTCAAAATAATCCTGCTGTCAATATTATACTCTTTCAATATGTTAGTCGGTTTTCCGGGGTCGATTGTTATATCATCTCCATAATATCCATTAAGCATTTGTCTTAAAATATTATTGTAATTTGTTTTTCCGTTTGGTGAGTTGAAGTATAAATTTGATTCGGTAACAACAGCATATAATTTTAAATTTGAGAGTGATTGTCCATCTACCTGTCCTGCTGTTATATTCAGTGTACCCGCTCTTGATATTGTATCAATTGTATTATTAAGTATTATTGAAATTGAATTTGCTTTATTTAATCTTTGGTTTATCTGGTTTGTCCATTGTTCTGCGGAAAAAGGAGAGGTCATTATACTTCCCATTAAATACCCTGCCGGATTAAACAATACATTGTAATAATCTTCTCTTAAACCGTTCATAATGCTGTTAAAACTATAAAACGGGTCACCGGGAAATAAAGATGTATGTATATTTATTGCGATTACATTTGTATCATTTATAGTTACACCCTTTATAAAACTTATATCATCGCAATAATTTGCTGACTGCACACAGGCTACACACATAACATTTGAAAACAATTCAACCAATACTTTGCTGTTGGCTTTTAAAATCGAATTAGTATGAATCGGGGAATCGAGATTATTCTCACAAGAATAAACCGATATTCCAACTATCAGAATCAATATGTAATATAAAATTTTTTTCAATTAAAATTTTGATTGAATTGTTAATCTAAAACCGTTAAATGGGTTTACGTATCTGCATATTCCGCTTGTACATTTAAGTCCGCCTCTTTCGGAGCCGTAAGAAACAATTAATACGTTCGATGAATTTAAATTATACGATGTTTCTGCTTCAACCCAATTTTTCTTCCCGGTTGGTTCAAGATTATCGTTTGTAAATTCCGAACTTAAAGTGAAAGAAAAATCAGGAGATTTAGATATACTTATTGCTGCAAATTGATTAGTGAAATTCTGATTATCAGAAGTTCTTAATGAATAGAAAGCCCATTGATTTTCGAATATAAATTTCAAAGTATAATCTTTTTTTACAGTATATCTCATTTCAAGCGGTATTGTAGTTAATCGTTTTTTATCCGATGAGTTCGGATAAATATCATTATATAGAACACCTGATTGATGAAACAGTCCGGATTTAAAAAATATTTTATCTGATATATAATATTCCGACTCCAAACTAACTTCCCAGTACGGGGAAAATGCATCATTTAAAGAAGGAATAAAATTATATTTCCTTTCATTTGCTTTAAATATTATTCTTGAACCCGTATCAATATCAGAAAAACTATAATGTCTTGATGCAACACCTCCATTTAAAACAAAGAATAGATTGACTTTCGGTGTCCACATAATTTCTAATTGTCCTCCGACTTCATCGTTAAAGTCAACCACGTGAGGTGTTCTTGATGTCAGAGTTGATGTATGTTCTTTTACGGCAGTGGGTGGATTCTGGAAAGGAAGCATTTTTGTTGGTCTTTCAGTGCTTTGGTTATCGGGAGTTGTCAAATCGTACCTATAATTTTTATACTCAAATGTGATTCCGAGACCGGGTTTTGTGTACGATATCGAGCTATAGAACGCATCTCCACTTGCAGATAAATTAAACGGGTAAAGGGTGTTTGCATCGGTATTAGTATGCTTATGTGCATAAGAAGAATAAAGTTGAAAGTTCGGAAGATTAATGCTTGTGAAAAATTCGGGTATATAAGCTTTTATCTGCGTTACAACATTTCCGGAAGGGATACTTCCTGTAGAATAAACATAATTAGTTCCTATACTTAAAAATTTTAAAGGTGTAATTTCGAAATTAAAATCTCTTACTTTATAAATTTCTATTCTATCAGGCTGTAAAAAATCGCTATATTCAATATTGCCTCCGAGTATTTCGGATTTTATTTTAATGGGATTTTTGTTTCCGAAATTCTTCTTGAAAATCACTCTTACTCCATCAATTCCCGTATCAAAAAACAATTGTCTTTGCTCAAAAGTATTCAATGAAAGACCTCTCCCGATTACTTCCCAAAAATCTCCGGCTCTTATATTTAATAAATCCGAGCCTGTATATTCGATGTTTCTTTTTTTTATTCCTTTAAAATCACTTCCATATTCTATCGGGTCGCTTATTTCATATCTCATTCCGAAGATAATGTCATTAACCTGCAACCGGGCATCGCCGACATTTTCGAAGTATTCTTTCTTATTCTCTATACCGTTTAAAGTTTCTTTTCCGCTGCCATATCTGAATAAATTATTTAAAGAAGCTTTTACGTTTAAATTATTCTGAGAGTACGAGTTGTTTACAAAAAAAACAAAAGTGAATGTAAAGAAAAAAAAGAAAATTATATTTTTCTCTTTAACGGTCATTTAAGATTCAATGCCTTTGATATTTCCTCTTCTATCATTTTTTCATCACCACTTTTATATCCCAGATGTGTGCTTATAATATTTTTATCTTTTCCAATCATTAAATAATAGGGAACGGCATCTTCACTCCCTCCATACATCTCGAATATTTTTTTATCTGTGTCGAGGATAACAGGAAAAGTGAATCCCATTGCTGAAGCATAAGATTTAACTTTCGATACGGATTTCTGATTATCTATATTTACCCCGATGTATGAAAAACCTTTATCTTTATATTTTTCGTAAATAATTTGCATATTTCTTTGCTCTTCTTTGCACGATGGACACCACGACCGCCAGAACCCAAGTATTACAGGTCCTTTCTCTACGAATGAATTCAACCTAATTTCATCCCCGTTAATATCGTTAGCTGTGAAATCCGTATAAGACTGTGAATAAATTAAGGAAGAATGTAGTAATATCAGAACGAAAATAGTTAGTATGTATTTCATATTTTTTTTTGTTAAAATGTATTATA
>JBAZEQ010000282.1:0-3318 GCA_041653855.1 Ignavibacteria bacterium
CAAACAGAGAATTTGGAAAAATACTCGGAAAAGTAATCGGGAGACCGTGTTATTTGCGAGTTCCCGGATTTATATTAAAGTTATTAATTGGAGAATTTTCGGAATACATATTAAAAGGCAGAAAAGTTATACCGGAAAAAGCGTTAAATAATGGTTTTAATTTTCAATTTGAAGAATTAGAAAAAGCCCTTAAAAATTTATTAAGAAACAAATGACAGAAAAAGAAATTCAAAATAAGTTAATTAAATTATTTGAGAGATATTTCTTTGAAAAGGTCATTGCGATTAAAAGAATCAAAGGCGGAGTATCGGATAGAATAGTTTATAAGATTAATTCAAAGAATTATGTTTGTACCGGGGTTCATAATTCAAAACTCAAAGAAAATATAGCATTCATAGAATTTTCAAAATCATTAAAAGATGCAGGATTCAATGTACCTGAAATTTATTCCGTCAAGAATGACTATGATTTTTACATTGAAGAATACGTGGGGGATAAATCATTATTTGATTTAACAAAGAATAACGAAATTTCAGCTGATAAAAAATTAAGCCTTTATAAAAAAGCAATATCAGACCTTGCTTTGATACAGACCGGAGGAAATAAAGTAATAGATTATAGATTATGCTACGAGACAGAGGAATTTAACAGTAAACAAATTATTTTCGATTTTACAAAATTTCACAATTTTTACCTGAGAAAATTAGCGGGAATAAGACTTAGTATAATTGGAACGAGCCTTATAATTAATTTAATCTCAAAAAAACTTCTGAAAGAGAAGAAATTGTTTTTTATGTACAGAGATTTTCAGCCGAGAAATATAATGCTAAATGATGAATCTTTATATTATATAGATTACCAATCAGGAAGAAAAGGACCGCTTCAATATGACATTGCATCATTTTTATATTCCGGTAGTATAGACATCGAAGAAAAAGGACGAAAAGAACTTTTAAATTATTATATTAAAGAAATTTCCAAACACGTAAAAGTAAATGCGGATAAGTTCAAATCATCTTTTTATTATTTTGCATTTATACGCTTGATACAGGTTTTAGGCAGTTACGGTTATGTGTATGAAAAGAACCGGGATAAAAATATTTTTAATAAAATAAATAAAGCCTTAAAGAATATTGACAGTATTAAAGACAATTTGGAAGAAAAAGTATTAAAAGATTTTGCGGATGAGATTACATCAAAAACATTTTAATTTTATTCATATCTAAGGGCATCGATAGGATTCAGCTTTGCCGCTTTGTATGCTGGATAAACCCCAAATACGACTCCGACTACAGTACAAATAATCAGACCTATTGCAACCCAATCATAAGGAATAACAACATTAGTTTTCAGGTAAATGCCAAGAAGATTACCTGCGACAATACCAAGTAAAATTCCGGCAATTCCTCCTATCTGGCACAGTATAATTGCTTCGACAAGAAACTGATTAAGAATATTCCTGTTTTTTGCCCCGATTGATTTTCTAATACCGATTTCTCTTGTTCTCTCGGTTACAGATACGAGCATAATATTCATAATTCCTATACCGGCGGCAAGTAGAGCAATAAAAGAAATGAAACCGGCACCATACTTAAAATATTTTGTAAAACTGTTTACCGTGGTAATAAGTGATTCATTGGAATATATTTCAAAATTGCTTTCTTCACCGGGTTGACATTTTCTGATAATTCTCATTACACTTGTGATATTTTCGACACATTCATCATATCTCATTTTACTTGGTGCTTGAACAGCTATGTTTATCGAAACATTCGACTTTCCATAAATTTCCTGCATCCTTGTAATAGGAATAATCGCAAAACCATCCTGGCTCTGCCCAAAACTTTCACCTTTTCCTTCAAGTACGCCAATGATAGTAAACTCTGTTTTATCTAAAATGATTTTATTTCCAAGCGGATTATCTTTTGGATACAATTTATTTACAACTTCCATTCCCAGTACAGTAACATTTGCAGAAGAGTTAATTTCGTTTTCGGTAAAATATCTTCCCTCTTTAACTACATAATTATTACACGGTAAAAAATCCAAATTCGAGCCGCACAATTGCATATTTGGATTTGTAGAAAGCTTATCGTTTTTAAAAACTTTAGTCCCTTTCCAGTATTCAAGAGAGATATATTTATAAACAGTAGCTTTTTCTATTAATCTCATTCCCTGTTCATACGTTATATCCGGACGGTTTCTGTATTTTGCCATAGCACCCGGACCTCCAAATTGTATAGCGGGGAATTTTTGAACCTGAAAAGTATTACTACCAAGTTGACTCATTCCGCTTTCGATACCTGTT
The DNA here is from genome assembly GCA_041653855.1 of Ignavibacteria bacterium. Taxonomy (GTDB): domain Bacteria; phylum Bacteroidota; class Ignavibacteria; order Tepidaquicellales; family Tepidaquicellaceae; genus FEN-1279. The sequence goes on from JBAZEQ010000282.1 coordinate 2,309, forward strand.
TGCAAAGCATCGAGCAAAGTCATAATAGCTATAATGGAAAAAACACCAATAGTAATACCTGATAGAGTAAGAATAGCTCTTAGCTTATTGCTCCTAATTGTATTGACCGATAACTTTATTGTTTCTGTAAAAACCATAATTAATTTAGATTTCCTTTACTCATATCTTAATGAATCAACCGGGTCCATTTTTGCTGCATTAAATGCAGGGAAGAATCCTGCGAGGACACCAAAAAAAAGTGAAATAACTAGTCCTAAAAAAACCACCCACAGAGGCATAGAAGTAGGTAAAACAGTAGCATCGATAATCAGACTAATGGGAAAAGCGATTGCAAGACCTACAACTCCTCCCAATAAACAAATAATAGTAGACTCAATTAAAAATTGCAAAAGGATTGTTCTTTTTCTCGCACCTATTGCTTTTCTAATACCAATTTCTTTTGTCCTTTCTTTGACCGATACAAACATAATATTTGCAATTCCTACAGAGCCAACTATCAGTGATAAAGATGTAATCAGTAATCCTATAATTTTAATTAAGGATGTAAGCTGTTCGTATGTATCCCGGTAAGCAGATTGCTGGTTGACTCCAAAATCATCTTTACCGCCAAGAGGAACTCTTCTTGCTTTTCTCATAATCGAGCTTATTTCTTCCTTAGCTTCATCCAAATCTTTTATATCTTTAACTTTTACGTTAATAGATAAACTTCTTTTTGTGCCGTAGAGTTTAAAGAATTTTTCAATAGGAATAATCACCCTATTATCGAGGCTAAATAATCCAAGCATACTTCCCTGTTTTTCGATTACACCAATTATTTTAAACGAATAAGAGCCAACTTTAATTACCTGTCCGATGGGATTTGTATTTGGAAAGAATGCATTTTTAACATCCATACCTATCGCAACAACCGGATAACCGCTTTCGGATTCTTTTGATGAGAAAAACCTACCATCTTCCATATTAACACCGAGTGCACTTTGATATTCATCTGTAGAACCAATTACAAACAC
>JBAZEQ010000283.1:0-3243 GCA_041653855.1 Ignavibacteria bacterium
GATGATTATTTTATCCCTAAAACACTGAGACTCGATTTTATTCAGGCTGGTGATGCAAAAACTTCCACATTTTTTTTCGAGCAAATGAAATGCGAACCGTATTGGGGCGGAAATGTAAAAAATCTTATCGATAAATTTAATTTTGGTGAATACAGATTTTTTGTCTACGATTCAAGCTCACAAAAATTAATTTACTCCCGTGGATTTTCAACTCTGTTTCAGGAGTGGCAAACCTCCGACGAGGCAAAAGCTCTGACCAGAAGTTTTTATGAAACCATTATTTTCCCGTTTCCTAAAAAAAACGTGAAGGTGGAAATTCATAAAAGAAACCGTGACGGAAATCTCGAGAAAAAATACGAGCTTTTTATAAACCCGAAAGATTATTTCATCCGTGAAGAAGCTCCTCCTAAATTCGAATATAAAAAAGTACTCGATAACGGCAACCCGAATTCTAAAGTTGATATCGTTATCATTCCCGATGGATATGCAAAAGAAGATATGGAAAAATTCAATTCCGACGTTCTGAGATTTATGGGATATTTTTTCGCCTGCTCTCCGTATAAAGAAAATAAAAATAATTTTAACATCTGGGCTATAAATGCAATCTCGCAGGAATCCGGTACGGATATTCCCGGAAAACTTATCTACAAAAACACCGTATTGAGTGCGAGCTTTTATACTTTTAATACAGAGAGATATTTAATGACCTATGATATAAAAAGCGTTAGAGATATTGCGGGAATGGTACCTTATGACCAGATTATGATTTTAGTTAATTCTCCTATTTACGGCGGCGGAGGAGTATATAATTACTACAGTATTACGTCGAGCGATGATGATTATGCCGACTATGTTGTATGCCACGAATTCGGACACGCTTTCGGTGATTTAGCAGATGAATACTGGACTTCCGATGTTGCTGTTACGGATTATTTTAATTTAAACGTAGAACCTGTTCAGCCGAATATCACTACACTTGTTAATTTTGAATCCAAATGGAAAAATCTTTTAGATAAAAATATACCAATCCCGACTCCGAATGAAAAAAAATATTATGAAAAAGTCGGTGCATTTGAAGGCGGCGGTTATGTCGAAAAAGGAATATACAGACCTATGTTCGACTGCACTATGAAATCACGCTCCCGTGATAATTTCTGCCCGGTCTGTAAAAATTCATTAAGCGAAATGATAAAGTTCTATTGCGATAAGTAACAGAAAAAACCCTCGTTCCCAAAGTCTTGAAAATCTGCTTTAGTCAAAGATCTGCTTTAGCAGGCAGGCTCTTTGGGAACGAAACTAATTTACCCCACAGAATCAGAGCTTTTGTTATAAATAATAATTTACCCCACCGTTTACGGTGGGGATAGCAATAACTCAACAAAAGAATCAGAGCTTTTGTTATAAATGATAATTTACCCCACCGTTTACGGTGGGGATAGCAATAACTTAACAAAATTGGGCTTTAGCCCAAATGATTTTACTGAAAACTTAATTATCACAGAGTCTCATCATCTGTGGGATTATGTTTACAAGAATTTTTTAACCGTTTCAACGGTTTCTAATTTATTAATTTAATTTTGATAAAACGATAAAAAAATAGTGTTTACAAGAATACAAAAATATATTCAGCCTGAAAAACCTTTGCGAACTTTGCGGTTAAAGATTTATAAAAAATAGTGTTTACAAAAATACGAAAATATTTTCAGCCTGATTATAAGCCCAGACCCGAGGCACTAAATTTTTTAAAATTCCTCGGTCCCGGTTTGCTTGTTACTATTGGGTTCATAGACCCCGGAAACTGGGCGGCTAATATCGCCGCCGGCTCAAACTTCGGATATTCACTTCTCTGGATTATGACTTTGTCTACCATAATGCTTATCATTCTCCAGCATAATGTAGCACATCTCGGAATTGCCACAGGTCTTTGCTTATCCGAAGCCGCTACGGTTCATATGAGTAAATTTACATCGAAATTTGTTCTTATAACTGCAATGCTTGCTTCTATCTCTACTTCACTTGCCGAGATTCTCGGCGGTGCTATTGCACTCGAAATGCTTTTCAAAGTTCCGATTAAAATCGGGACTGTTATAATTCTGCTTTTCGTTTTCTTTATGCTCTATACCAACTCTTACAGAAAAATTGAAAAATGGATTATAGGTTTTGTATCTATTATCGGATTTTCTTTCTTATATGAACTCACCCTTGTCGATATTAATTGGGGAGTAGCCGCTACAAGCTGGGTTACTCCATCCATCCCCGAAGGCTCTATACTTCTTGTTATGAGCGTACTTGGTGCTGTCGTAATGCCTCATAATTTGTTTTTGCATTCGGAAATTATCCAGAGCCGCCAGTGGAATCTTAAAGATGAAAAAATCCGTGAGAAGCAGTTACGCTTCGAATTTTTCGATACACTTTTTTCTATGATAGTCGGATGGGGGATAAATAGTGCCATTGTGATTTTAGCCGCCGCAACTTTCTTCGCAAATAAAATTCCGGTCGAAGAATTACAGCAGGCTGAGAAAATGCTCGAGCCTCTGCTTGGAAAAAGTGCAACCGTTGTTTTCGCAATTGCATTACTGTTTGCTGGAATATCCTCCAGCATCACATCGGGAATGGCAGGCGGAAGCATATTCGCAGGAATTTTCAAAGAGCCGTATGATATAAAAGACAAACACTCTAAAATCGGTGTCGGAATTTCTTTAATTGCAGGAGTAATCATTATTTTTCTAATCTCCAATCCGTTTCAGGGTTTAATAATTTCCCAGATGATTTTAAGCATACAACTTCCAATCACTATATTTGCACAAATCTATCTTACCTCATCGAAAAAAGTTATGGGAAAATATAAAAACAATATAATCACGCAAATAGTTTTAGTAATAATCGGTGCCGTAGTAACTTACCTGAACGTAGTGCTGTTTATAAGCTTCTTTTCATAAGAGAATTATTGCTACAGATTTACAGATTTATTTTTTTTAAATATAATTTGTTCTAATATTAATCTGTGAATCTGTGGCTAAATATCTTACTTTTTAGCGTAAAAAAATTTTAGTAATCTTAGTGTCCTCAGTGGTGAAAGACTCTTTTTTCTCCGTTGTTAGTATTAAGTCAGCTCTTTGGATGTTACCAAAAACAAGTCAATATTTTGATTTCGTTATTTCATCGGGTTACTACGCTCCAGCGTAGTAACCCTATATATCCAGTTCCAACCTGCTTCGGCAGGGAGCATTGAAACAAGCAATT
>JBAZEQ010000284.1:0-3226 GCA_041653855.1 Ignavibacteria bacterium
AGGATAATACTGCAAAAAGCAAAAGAGTATCACCAATTAATGATGTTGATTGGTTCGAGTTCAAAATATTTTCATAAAAAATTACTATAATACCAAATATTGATAAAAGTATAGACAATAATTTTCCGTTAGTATATTTTTCGTGCTTAATTTTAATGGCGATTAAATATGCAAAAAGTGGTGTAAGTGAATAAGTTACACCGGAGTGCGATGCGGTGGATAGACTTACGCCTTTAAGAAAGCAATATTGATTTATTGGTATTACTAAGGCACCTAATATTAAAAATCTTAATATATCAGAAGTATCGATTTTTATGCTTTGCTTTCTGATTAAGAAAATTATTATCAATAGAATATCTGCAATGCCAAATCTAAAAAAAGCTAAAGAAAGTAGGGAGACTTCATTTACGATGAACCTTGCGGCAATAGGTGTAAAGGAAGTAGAAAACAGTAGAAATGCTAATATCGCAAATTTTTTCATTAGTTAGATAATTCAACTAAACTTACAGTCAACTCAATTTTATATAAACATAAATCGAAGAATTTCTATCTTAATATAAGAAATTCTTCGATAATTACATATTAAATTTGAATTTAATTAAACAGTTGCTTTTTTAAGAGCTTTTGATGCTTTAATTTTTACTTTTGATTTTAGTTTTTTCTTTCTGTGCTTTGATAATGCAACTTTCTTTGGTTTGTTCATATTATTTAATTTAATTAAATTTAGTTAATAGCTTTATTTATAATATTGTTATGCTTGATTTATTAAGCAATATCTATGCCTTTTTCTAAGTAGACATCTTGAATTTCATTTAATAATATTACTCCATCACTCATAGGTTTTTGGAACGCTTTTCTTCCCGAAATTAATCCCATTCCACCGGCACGTTTATTAATTACAGCCGTTTTTACCGCTTCTTTAAGGTCAGAATCTCCTTTACCTGTGGAAGCTCCGCCTGAATTTATTAATCCGGCTCTACCCATATAATTATTTACCACCTGGTATCTTGTTAAATCAATTGGATTATCTGTTGTTAGCTTTTCATATACAAGTTTACTGGTTTTTCCAAATTTAATTGCATTATATCCACCATTATTTTCAGGTAATTTTTGTTTTATAATATCAGCTTCTATTGTAACACCGAGATGGTTTGCCTGTCCGGTTAAATCTGCTGAAACGTGATAATCTTTATCACCTTTTACCTTAAAAGCAGGATTTCTCAAGTAACACCATAAAATTGTTACAAGTCCAAGCTCGTGTGCGTATGCAAATGCATCGGTTACTTCCTGTATTTGTCTGCTTGATTCTTCCGAACCGAAATAAATTGTTGCTCCAACAGCAACTGCACCCATATCAAATGCCTGGTCTATATTGGCAAACATTATCTGGTCATATTTATTCGGATAGGAGAGTATTTCGTTATGGTTTACTTTCAATACGAAAGGAATTTTATGTGCATATTTACGGGAAACAGCTCCCAGTACTCCGAGTGTAGAGGCAACTGCATTACATCCGCCTTCTATTGCAAGTTTTACAATATTTTCAGGATCAAAATATGCAGGATTTGGTGCAAATGACGCTCCTGCAGAGTGCTCTATACCTTGGTCAACCGGTAAAATTGAAAGATAACCCGTTCCCGCAAGTCGACCTGCATTAAAAATTGATTGCATATTTCTTAGTACATTTGGCGTTCTATCGGAATCCTTCCAGACTCTGTCTACGAAATCCGTTCCGGGTAAATGAAGCATCTCTTTAGGAATAGTTGTGCATTTATGGGTTAACAGATTCTCATCTTCTTTTCCTAAAAGTTCTTTGATTTTTTCTAACATTATTTTAAATTATTTAATTAATAAATAGTTTATATAATTTAAGTGTTAAGAAAAATTAAAAAAGTAATTAATATAATTGCGATAGTTGTTAAAGATAGCATACCGATAATAATAATATTTATAGTCTCTTTTTTAATATTTTCTTATTTATTATTCAAAATACTCAAAATCAAAACAAAATTAAATTCATATTTTCTTACATTTTCATTAATTTTTCAAAAAATTAGATAAAAACAGCTAATTTTGACTTTTTTTAATATGTTTAAATTCATAACTTTAAAGTCTTTAATAAAATAAATTATTTCATTTATAAAATGACAAAATTAGGTAAAAACATTAGTAAATCAAATGAAGATAAGTTGATGGTTTTTTATTATAAATCGATGGAATACTATGAAAATAATAAAAATAGAGTGTATTTAATTGTAACATCAATTGTTGTTGTTATCGCATTAATATTCTTCTATTTTAATTACAAAACTAAAAATAATGAAACTGCTGGTATCGAGTTGTCGAAAGTTAAAATGGTTTATTCAAGCGGGTTATATCAACAAGCAATTAATGGCGATTCATTAGGAATGTCAAGAGGACTTCAGTATATTGTGGATAATTACGGTTCATCTGAAAACGGTGAAATAGCAAAGGTTATGCTGGCTAATTGCTATTATTCTTTAAGGGATTATAATAATGCTGAAAAATTTTATAAGGATTATTCGGGAAGCAATGATATTTATAAAGCGGCATCGAATGCCGGAATAGCATCTGTTTATGAAGCTAAAAGTGATTTTCCTAATGCAGCAAATTATTATATGAAAGCATCGAAGCAAAGTAAATTGGTTACAAACAATGATGAATATATGTTTTATGCTATTAAAAATTATTCTCTCGCAAATGATGTTGAAAACCTTAAGAAAACTATAAAAGAATTAAAGAAAGAATATCCAAAATCTAAGTATTTAGCACAAATAAATAGATACGACAAAGGGGATGAATAATTCATTATATTTTTTATGAGTCTAAAAAATAAAATTAACGAAGACCTGAAGTCTGCAATGAAAAATCAGGATGCAGTAAGAACAGAAACAATAAGAAGCATACGAGCAGAAATTATAAATATGGATAAATCGGGTATGCAAAGAGAAATGAATGAAGAAGAAGAGCTTCAACTTCTTATGAGGCAGGTTAAGATGAGAAAAGAATCAATCGAAATGTTTGAAAAAGGAAATCGTGCAGACCTTGCAGATAAAGAAAAAAAACAGTTGGATATTATTAATGAATATCTTCCCAAACCCTTATCGAGAGATGAAGCGGAAGTGGTTATTAATAACGTAATTAAAGAATTAGGTGATGTAACGGAAAAGGATTTCGGAAAAGTAATGTCTGCTTCGATGAAATG
>JBAZEQ010000285.1:0-3219 GCA_041653855.1 Ignavibacteria bacterium
TTGTCACGGGGATGTAAAACAAATGGAGCAAGTTGCACAGGTGAACTCATTTACTATGGGTGCGTGTCTAACCTGCCATAGAAAACCGGAGCAGAAAATATCAAATTTTGAAGAAATAAAAGGCAACTTAAAAAAAGGTCCTGAAAATTGTGCGGCATGCCACCGTTAATAATGAATAATTAGTAATGATAAATGAGTAATAAAGAGCGTATATAGCAAATAACAAATTGTAAATAGTAAAAATAGTTTTAAAAATTTTAATTATATAAAAGCTTTGGAAAGAAAAGACAAAAAAAGTGTTAGCAGGAAAACATTTATTTTTTATTCCGGGTTGATTTTTGTTGGGATATACGGATTGTTTAAAATTCCAATGAGGATATTTGAACGGAAAGAGCGAGAGAAATTTTTGGGAAACGGGAAAGACAAATTTAAGTTTGAGACAAACCCGGAATCGGTGAAAAGAAGCTGAAGGTTATTCAGGTTTTACATTTTACCATAAGACAATTTTATTGTATAAAAAGGAAAATTTTTTGGGAAAAGAAAAAAATAAATTGGAGACCGGTTACTGGCGTGGGTTTAAGGAATTATACAAAGACCCTGAATTCGATAAAGCAAAGGAAAATGAATTTGCAGAAGAAATCGATGAATCGTCAGGATTAGCCGGGCTTTCCGGAATATCGAGAAGAAAATTTTTAGCTTTATTTACTGCTTCTGCGGCTTTTGCGGCGGCGGGATGTTCGGATTACAGGGATAAGGGAGCGATAGTACCTTATAATCAAAAGCCGGAAGAAATCACACCCGGAATTCCGAATTGGTATGCGTCAACCTGTACACTTTGTCCGAATGCTTGCGGTATTTTAATAAAAACCCGAGAAGGCAGACCAATTAAAGTTGACGGAAATCCCGACCACCCTATTAGTAAAGGTAAAATTTGTGCAAGGGGGCAAGCAGGAATTTTAAATTTATATGACCCCGAGAGATTAAAAGAGCCGACTATAGTTACGGGTAGCGGGAATATGACTTCTACAAGCTGGGAGGCTGTTGATGAAAAGATAATTTCTGAACTTAAAGCTTTATCTTCAAGCGGAAAAGAAATCGCAATTATAACCCATAGTATTTTATCACCCACCCGGAAAAAAATATTCGATGATTTTGTTTCTGCATTTCCGACAACGAAAATTTATTCATACGAGCTCACAAGCGATGTAAATTATAAAAACGCATTTAAGAAATCTTACGGAACGGATTTTATTCCAGCTATAAAATTAGATGAAGCGAAAATTATTATATCGCTTGAATCGGATTTTCTTGGGAATGAAGGAAACACAATAGAAAACGCAAGGTTGTATTCACGGGGTAGAGATGTATTTTCTAAAAATGAATTTAATCGTATGTACGCTATTGAAGGTGCGATGAGTTTGACCGGTTCGAATGCGGATTACAGGATAAGATTAAGAACGGATGCGATTGAAGAATTTGTTTTATGTTTGTTAAACGAGTTAATTATAAAAAAGAAAATTTCTCCTTACGCAAATAACATTGCGATAGAAAATAAAATCAAAGAATTTTCTTTGGATGAATTTGTAAAGAAGAATAAATTACAGGAAAAAACAATTAAAACGCTTGTTGAAGATTTAGTAAAGAATCAGGGTGATTCATATATTTCTGCAGGATTAAAATTACCAGAAACGACACACATAGTTGTAAATCTTCTGAATGAAGTTATAGGTGCGTCGAAGTTATATTCTAAAGAATTCGTTAAACAAGTTGTGTTACCTTTAAGTCAGAAGAGTGAAATCGAAGGATTAGTTTCGAGAATGCAATCAGGCGGAGTCGGGATTGTAATTCACTTCGATACAAATCCCGTATTTCATTTTTCTAGTGATTATAATTATGTGGATGCACTTAAAAGAGTTTCGACCGTAATTACTCTGACAGAAAATGTTACTGAAACTTCTTCGATAAGCAATTATGTCCTTCCGGTTAATCACAATTTTGAAAGCTGGGGAGATTGTAAAACACGTTCTGGTTTTTATAGTCTGCAACAACCGGTAATTGCACCGCTATATAAGACGAGACAAAAAGAAGCTATTTTGTTTTACTGGATGAGCGGGGGCAGGGAAGTGTTTGCGGATAATTTATATTTAAATTATATAAAGAGTAATTGGGAAAAATCAATTTATCCGACTTTAAACTCTAAAGTAGATTTTAAAGCATTCTGGAATCTTGCACTGCACGATGGAGTGGTAAGCTTAGAAGAGAAAGTGAACGAAACTTTGTCTTTCAAAACCGAAGCATATACATCGATAGCAGGATTTACAAAAGTAAGTAAAGATTTTGTAGTAACACTCCGTGATTCATATTATCTGGGCGACGGTAGATTGGCGAACAATGGCTGGTTGCAGGAGTTACCGCATCCTGTCTCGAAAATAGTTTGGGACAATTATGCGGCAATATCTCCTGCAACCGCTAAAGTTTTAAATTTGAATTCGAATGAATTAATTGAATTAACAGCCGGAGGAAAGACTTTAAAGATTCCGGTGTTTATTCAGCCGGGTATGGCGGATGATGTGGTTGCTGTCGAACTTGGATACGGAAGAAGTAAAGTAGGAATAGTCGGACAGAACACGGGTTTTAACTCGGTTCAGTTAATTTCGAAAGACACTCCGCTTTCGGAATGGATTTATAACGATGGAAAAATTACAAAAGTCGGTGGAGCGTATGAGTTGATTTCTACGCAGGAACATTACCCAATCGATGAAAAAATGTATAATGATATTCACCTGAAAAGAGAAATTATACAGGAAGGAATTTACGAAGAGTACAAAAACAATCCGAAATTCTTAATTGAAGAAAAAAAGAAGACTGTACTATTTAATATAAACGAAGGGCACGAATATACGGGTGTAAAATGGGCAATGTCAATCGATTTAAATAAATGCATAGGTTGTAACAATTGTGTTGCCGCCTGCAATGTCGAAAATAATATTCCCGTTGTCGGAAAAGAACAAGTTGGCAGAAACAGGGAAATGCAATGGATTCGATTGGATAGGTATTATGGCGGGCACTCGGATAGCCCGAGAGTAAGTTTCCAGCCAATGCTTTGCCAACATTGTGATAATGCCCCCTGCGAAAACGTATGCCCCGTAGCCGCGACGAATCACAGTCCCGATGGACTTAACCAGATGGTATATAACAGGTGCGTAGGAACAAGGTACT
>JBAZEQ010000286.1:0-2372 GCA_041653855.1 Ignavibacteria bacterium
GATTTAAAAAGCATAGCACTTATGATGAGTGCAGAATTGTTTTTAAAGAGTTTTCAGAATGTTGGAGAAGAGATTACAAAGAGATTAGGATTACTACAATTCGACCACGTGATAAAAAGCGAAGGAAATGAATCGAGGAGAAGTTTTACATATAAAGATGAAGACTATGAAATCTTTTTGGAAAAATATAAAACATTGCGAGTATAAATATGGAAATATCAAATAATAGTACAAAGGTATCTTTACTTTTATCCGAATTCATTAAATGGATGATGGAAATAGTAATAATAGTCGGAACTGCTGTAGCTCTGTACTACAATTTATCGAATGATTTTAATCTTTTAAAATCCGATATGAACAGGCTAAACAAAGAATTCGAAGAAATGAAAACCGAATTTAAAGTACATTTAAAGGAAACAAGATGAAAAAGTTTTTTATAGAAGGAAACGAATATTCGATGATGCGTCTTTTAAGTTTTTTAAGCGTTTCTACTGCTATCATCGTAACAGGTTTCGTAATTGCTTTTGTGTTTATCAAAGCAGAACTCACTTATATAAGAGAAATGATATTACTCACCGGAACCTTACTGGGATTTGGTTTCGGGGGAAAAGTATTACAGAAATACAGAGAAAAAGATTAACTCATTAACTCAAAATGAAATGGAACTTCTAAAAAGATATATTAATTGGTTTCTTGTTTTATTAATTATTATTGTGCTGATATTTGTTATCAAACAGATTTTCCCAAGCAAGAATCAGAACAGAAATAATATAACAATAAAAGATACAAACCTGATAGTAAGATACGAAAATGAAATTAAGCAGGACACAGTTATAAAATGGTATGAAAAAATTATTTATGTAAAATCCGAACCGGATAAAATATACATTCAGAAAACCGATACATTGTTTATCGAAAGGACTAAAGAACTCGACCTGATACTCCAGATAAAGAAAGAAAATAGAAAACTCATTATAAAAGCTGTTAACCAAAACGGAAATGTATTAAAAGAATATGTTTATGAAGAAATAGGAAAAGATTTTGTTGCTATCAGTCAAAAAAACAATATTTTTGTAAAAACCAAAAATATCTACTGGAACAGGATTAATTCAATCTTCAATGTACAATGGTCAATGTTCAATGAAAAAAAAATTAATTACAATTTGGGAGTGGAGACCGGGATTAGTTATAAAGATAAAATAGATTTAAGTGCAGGTTTACTATATTCCCCTGAAAATAAAGATTTACTAATAAACACAAATTTCAAAATAAAATTTTAGATTATGAAATACGAAAATATTTGTAAGCATTATAATTATACAATAATAAATTCCGATTATTTTGATTCGGCAATACCTATAAGGGATGTGGATTTACTTCTACCAGAGTTTTATAATATGCTGGTATTTTGCTTTAATGAATACCAGAAAAAATATCCGAATCAAAAAGTTTATATTACCGAAACATACAGAAGCAATATTTTACAGCAAAAATACTTTAAACAGGGAAAAAGCAAAATCAGAAATAACGGGATGCATCATTTTGGTATTGCAGTTGATGTTGCTTTCTTTATAAATGATAAAATGAGCTATAAAGGAGATTACAATTTCCTTCGCAGGATATTTAATGAGAATAAACTGACCGTGCTAGACTGGGAGCTTGGACACGTGCAGTTTATCCCGGTATCGGAGCAGAATGCACTTCGTAAGGAAATTGATAATTGGAAAATCGAAAATGAAGAATAAAAAAGTAGAATATTATTATGGATTTATAACTTTATGTTTTTTAAAAACAAATCATTTCTGATTCACTCTGGAAATTAAAAGAAAATATCGATAATATTTCTAAAAACTTTCCGGCACTTTTTTACAATATCCTCGAATGACCGGGCTCTCTCGAAACCCCTGTATTAAAAATTACTAATGAATTTTTAACATTAGATTTTTTCCGAACAGGAGTTGTAAGAATAATATTGGTCTCAGGATATATTTTTCTGATAAGTTCTTTCTAAAAAGTATTTCTTTGCTCACTTCTCAGGTAATAAGAACTTTTAATATTAAATCATAAGATTTGATGTTTTCGTTTTTTACGAAATTTACTATTTACGAGCAAACGAAGTTTGTATTTTTTAAGATTTTCCAGCTTTGACCTTCCCTTTCTATTGCTATTTCAGAAATGTCTATTGTAATCGTAATGTATTTCTTATCATCGAGGTATTCTGTAAAATTCCTTCTGCACAACCAATTTCAAGAATATTCAAATCTGGACTAGCAAAATATTTTTAATGATATCAATAACTTTTTTGTATTTGTTTTGTTCCTTTCTGCTATTCAGATTCTACGGGTCTCCGGTAGAGAAAAGATTATCGAATG
>JBAZEQ010000286.1:2382-3206 GCA_041653855.1 Ignavibacteria bacterium
TGCAAATGTATAAAAAGACTTATCACTTCCCTCTTATCATTACTCCGACATTTAAGCAGTTAAAACCTCCTATATCGTTTGCCCATTTATTGAATTGATATTCGGAAAATGCTCTTATATATTTATTTAATTTAACACTTAAACCAATCCCGGCTGAAACTCCAATTGTAAAATATAATTTAGAGGGATCTGTACTACTGGAAATGATACTCGTAGAATTATTAAAAGTTTGATAATAAGTGGTAGTTTTCCTTGTTTTAAAAAAACCACCTGTTCCTATACCCGCTACAAAATATGCATTGATTAAATCTACCGGGTCAAAATATCCGAACGTAATATTAAATTTGGTGAGCATACCATTAATTGAACCACCCGTATAAGAGTATGTAGATCTTTCCGAATAATTATATGATATTTGATAATCTTCTTTTGGTATATGGAAATAATCTAAATCTGCACGTAAACCGAAACTATTATTAAATGTAACGTATGATTGAGCACTAATATTAAGACCATTACTATAAGCACCACTATATGTTGATGAATTAGGTTTGGTAAGAATCAAACCGGTACTGAACATCCAGTAGACTCTCTCCTCTGATATCTTTTTCCGGGTTACGCTTAAATCGAAAAGAATTTTTCTTGGTTCTTCTATCATTACAATATCAGCTTTATTAATTGTTTTAATTTCTCCGTCAAAATAAATAAGTAAAGAATTCTTATTTGCAGCTACCACCTTTCCGAGAAAGGCTTCCTTTTTTAGAGTGTAAAATGAATAATAATTTCCTATTTCAATTGTATCTTTATTTATTAATATTTTCTTA
>JBAZEQ010000287.1:0-3159 GCA_041653855.1 Ignavibacteria bacterium
ATAATCTTTTTTTGTACTCATAAAATATTTTTTATTTATAAAAATTTTTAACCGTTAAATTCCTTGAATATTTTAATTTAATTTAAAAAAATTAAATCTTAAATGGTATTATTTAAATCCCTATAGCACAAACCTGAATACGGACAATAGGCACATCGCTTTTCATCCTTCACCTGCACAAATGCGATTTCCTGATTATATATTTCCAGAAACAATTTTTTCAGACTATTTTCAAATAATTCGAATTCTTCTTTTTCGATATATTTTTCTTTCAGATTATCTATACCATTCTGCATTTTCTTTACGGGATATATCCCAACATTAATTTTCTTTTCTTCATAGCTTTTCGAATAAAAATATCCGTAAAAAAATGCCTGAAAATTATCTTTATAATCAGGATTTGAAATTAATTTCTCGAAATAATCATAAGATTTCTTTTCATCGAATTTTTTCAAATCATAGCTTCCTGTTTTATAATCTATTATTCTTATTACACCATCCTTCTCATCAATCCTGTCTATTCTGCCGTTTATCTTAATTTCAATGTTCTTGTTTTCTTTTGTTATACTAAATATACAATTAATGTCTTTTTCAATATCTAAAATTTTAAAAGGCACCTGAACTTTTTCATTCTCCAAAACCCTCATTAATAATTTAAATACAATATCTTTAAATAAATTATTTTTTCCATTGAATTTTTTCAGAACATACTCTGATTTACAAGAACAAACCGCACTTTCGAGGATACTATCGTAATTTTCTTTCACCAATTTTTCTATATCGTTAATATCTTTTTCTTTAACAATTTTTTCTTTATAGGGCAAATAAATATCTTCAAATATCTTATGCAAAACATTCCCTATTAGCAGCGAACTGAAGGAATCTTCTACTTCTTCTACCTCTTTAATTTTAGCAATATTTTTAAAATAAAATTGAAGCGGACAATTAATATATTCTCTTATTTTTGACGGAGAATAATGCTCAATCTCCGCCAACTTTTTCATTATATTATCGGTTTTCAATATTTCAATATTCTTTTTTTCTATGCTATATACATCAGGGGCTATTACTTTATTTACATAATTAATATTTTTATTATAAGGCAGCAATTCATTTTCGATTTGCAAAATAAACCTGCTTTTTTCCTTAACATCATTTCCAATGTCAGTATTGTAAATCAGGGAAACGTTTTTTGCTCTCTGCATCAGCCTATAAAAATAATATGCCGTTATAGAATCATCTTCTTCATAGGTCGGCATTTTGAGAGCTTTCCTGAGCGAATACGGAATAAAACTATTTTGTGTTCTGCTTTCAGGCAGGACTCCTTCATTTGCAGACAGAATGAATACATTATCGAAGTCGAGTGCCCGTGTTTCCAGCAATCCCATTACCTGTATTCCTTTCAGCGGTTCTCCGGTAAAAGGAATTGAGATTTTTTGAAAAATATCCTTAAGCAGTCTCCGATAAGTATCGAGATTCATATCCACTTTGTTTTCTTTAATTACCTCATTCAATCTGTTGAAATTAGTATAGAAATTATAAATATATTCAAGTTGGAATTTTTTGTAATCCGTATCTTTACTTTCATCCGATTCAATTCTTGCAGAGATACTATCCATTATTTTCGAGAAATAGTTTACTGCTTCCTCAACATTCTCAATTCTATCGAAAACCACTTCCATAATCTTAGGGACATTAGATTTAAAATCATCAATCCCAAAATATATTTTATTTTCACTTTTTATGAAATTAATATTCCGATAAACCAACGAAGTATCGTGGAATTTTATATATGGATGCAATAATATTTTTTCTACGACAGAATAATGATATTTTACTTTTCCATTTTCATAAATATAATTGCTTTGCAAATCCATTAACAAGCATATCAAACTGTACAAAGGGGTATCTTTAAACGGAAAACCCATAGTAACATTAATATTTTTTATTTCGTCAGGGATAGAATATAAAGCAGGCAATAATAATTCTGCATCCGGTAATACGATTGTTGTTCTCTCAATTTTAAAATTGCTATCAGATAAATGTTCTTTTAGCTCACTTCCTAAAGCCTTAGCCATTCCGATAGAAGATGAAATCCCAATCGAATTAATTCTTTTCGTATCATTTAAAAGATTTTTTTCAAATGCAGTCTCATCATTCCCGAAATATTTTAAATTTTTTCTAATAAAACTCCCTGCTTCCCGGTTTTTATCGGAGATATAATAATCATCAGCATCCCAGTAAATCTCTGCAATTCCTTTATCGGCAAGTCTTTTCATAAAATCTTTTTCAACAGGATTTAACGAATTAAACCCGGCAAAAATAATTTTTTTCCACCTTAAATTACTTAAAATATTTTCCGAATCTTCAAATAATTTTCGGTATGCCATCCCGGTATAGCAAATTCTTTTCATTTTCAATCGATTAGTAAATTCCGAATATACTATTCCCAACAGCTGCCATATTTTCAAGAAATTCTTTTTTTCATTGGTTTGCTTTGAATCGAATAAACTTCCCCAGAATTTTTTAAAACTTTCCTGCAACTCAATCGGAAAAGTATCTTCGATTTCTTTTAAATCTTTAATTCTTTTAAAGAGTAAATTTGCATCTACAAGATATTTATCTATCACATCAAAATCTTTTAACAGCATTTCACCCCAAGGATAAAAAGAGTCGAAACTTTCAGCTTCATTTTCAGAATCTTCAAAATTCATTCCGGAATCCAACCGTATCTTCTCATCTTTAATAACATCGATATATACCAAATAAAGTTCGAATAATAAATTAATATTGCCAGCAAAATTGTATTCCGATAACTCTTCGATAAAATCCTCTATACTATAAACCGAGGGAGACCATACCGGAGTTTCCATTTTATTTCCCAATATACTCTTAAAAAACAATCCTGCTCTGCGTGAAGGAAATATAACACATATATCCGAGATAATGTCTTTGTTCTTTTTTAAAATATCATCACAAATATTTTCCAGAAATGTTTTCAATTATTTTACCTCCACAATTTTAATATTCTCTGTGCCTTCAAAATTAATATACAATAAATATTTCAAAACTTGCGGAAAGCCCATCTTTTCAAGGATTTCAGCATATTGTTCAACCTGTCTTTTATGTTCTTCTTTTTCGATTCCCGTTTTATAATCT
>JBAZEQ010000288.1:0-1676 GCA_041653855.1 Ignavibacteria bacterium
CTGTTGTGGGGGCTGGTGCTGCATCCGGCTCGATGGATGCTTCAAACTTACTTAAGCCTGCACTCGCAAGAGGGGATTTAAGATGTATAGGTGCAACCACAATAGACGAATATAGAAAATATATTGAAAAAGATGCCGCACTGGAAAGAAGATTTCAACCTGTACTTATAATGGAACCGGATGTGGAAAATACAATTTCTATTCTAAGAGGATTAAAAGAAAAATATGAAGTCCATCACGGAGTAAGAATCACTGATTCTGCTATTGTAGCCGCAGCACAACTTTCAGATAGATATATCTCGGATAGGTTCTTACCCGATAAGGCAATTGATTTGATAGATGAAGCCGCATCAAAACTTAAAATTGAAATTGACTCTATGCCCGAAGAACTCGACGATGTCGAAAGAAAAATTAAACAACTCGAAATAGAGCGTGAAGCCCTAAAAAGAGAAATTTCAAAATAATTTCCTATAAGTTTATTTATGATATCTAAATATAAAAATATTTCAATCCTTTTTTTTACTCTTTTGCTGTTTGTTCCTTTCTCTTATTCTCAAAATTTTGAAACGCTCTATAATCTAAATAAGAAAAAAGATTTTTTCGCTTTTCGTGATAAAGTAAAGTACTATACGAATTCCGATAACCTTTGGCAGGAAATGTTTTTGCAAGCAGTTGAAAATAATACGTTTGGCGATTTTGAAAAATCAAATATAAAAATAAAAATATTACTGCAAAGTCATTTATCTGAATTACCGGATTCGATTTTAACTGATATCTATGAAATCAAAGCTTCTAATCATATTAATCTTTTTGAATATAAAGATGCCTATGAAACGGCATTATTGCTTAATTCAAATTATTTTGATTTTCTTGATAACGAAGAAAAAGAAGATGCGGAAAATGAGTTAATAATTTGGAATGCACTGCAAAATGTTCCACCTCAAAGGATTACTAAAACCGGAAATATTACTCTTCCTTTGAAAAAAGATTATGCAGGGTTGTGGAATATACCGGTTAATATTAAAGAAAAAGATTTTAATTTTATTTTCGATACGGGAGCAAACTTTTGTGTTATTATTGAATCCCTTGCAAGAAAACTCGGATTTGAGATTATTGAAAATGCTAAATTCAAAGTGGGTACCGCTACTGATAAAAAAGTTGAATCTAAAATAGGAATTTCAAAGCTAATAAAATTCGGAGATATTACAGCCGAAAACATAATTTTTATTATTATTCCTGATGATGCTCTGGATTTTGGTTTATATAAAATCGATGGCATTATCGGAAATTCTATATTAAGAGCTTTCGGAGAAGTAATAATAAATAATGGAAATGAATTAATAATCCCTCAAAAAACTGAAAAAAGTAATTTGAAAAATCTTGCGTTTGATGGATTTACACCTGTAATTCAAATGGTTCATAACAGCGATTCATTGAGTTTTATTTTTGATTCCGGTGGACAGGCAACATATCTTTTTAAACCCTTTTATATGAAATATAAAAAAGAAATTACGAACAAATACACTCTTGTGAAAATCAAAATTGGCGGTGCGGGCGGTAGTAAAAATGTAAATGGGTATATTATTGATAAGGTAATTTTAAAATCAGAAGGCTCTCGTTCTGTCCTCGAAAATGTGAATTTAATAATTGAAAATTTAGGAGATAATGATGAATAT
>JBAZEQ010000288.1:1686-3140 GCA_041653855.1 Ignavibacteria bacterium
TATTTTTATGGAAACTTAGGTCAGGATTATTTCGGGAAATTCTCGAAAATCAAAATAAATTATTTAGATATGTATATTGAATTTGTAAAATAAATTTTGATTTCAAAATTACGGAAATATATTTTGCGAAAAGTTCTTAATTTAAGCGGGATTAGCCGTTTTTGATTTTTTTTCAATGTTTACCTTTTCCCTGGTTATCGAAAATTCATATTTAAATTGATATTCTGTTTTCAATTGAATAAAACTACAATTTTCACTAAATTACAGGTTTATAATAATAAAATTATTTGTATGAATATTCCAGAAAATCTATATTACACAAAAGATCACGAATATGTTAAGGTTGAAAACGGAATTGGTGTTATCGGGATTACGGATTATGCTCAGGGTGAATTAGGCGATATCATTTATGTTGATATTACAAGCGAAATCGGTAATGAAATAAAACAACACGATGCTGTCGGCTCTATCGAAGCTGTTAAAACAGTTTCCGAAGTTTTTAGCCCAATAAGCGGTAAAATTACCGAAATTAATTCCGGTATTAACGATAATGCTTCTGTTTTAAACAGTGATCCCTATGGTGATGGCTGGATTTTGAAAATTGAAATTACAAATTCTGAAGAGCTTAAAAGTCTTCTTGATGCAAAAGCATATAAAGAATTAGTGGGTGCGTAACCTGAACTGATTCGGGTTTTATTTATTATGATTATTAATATTTCAAACCTCAATGAAGGTGAGCATTCTTTTGTTTTTACTTTAACAGGTGATGAACTTGAGTTAACTGAGTTTTGTTTTCCGAACGATATTAATGTTTCTATTAAGTTATATAAAACTCATAATCAGGTTGATTTAAGAATAAATCTGGATTCGCTTGTGAAAATACCGTGCGATAGATGTCTGGAAGATTTTGATTTTAGAATTAATAATGATTTTGAATTGATATATAAGTGCTCGTATGATAAAAATGAAATTGATAAGGATGAAGATTTATTGGATGATTTTAAGGTTATTTCTCCTGATGTTCACAATGTTGATATAAAAAAAGAAATAAGAGATTACATATTGTTATCGTTTCCCTTGAAGCGTGTTCCGGATGCGATAGATGATATATGTGTGTTCTGTAAAAAAAATGTAAACGATATTTTAAAGTCGTACAAAAAAGATGAAATAAATCCCGTATGGGATAAACTTTTAAAAAATAAAATTAATTAAATATAATATTATATAATGCCAAATCCGAAACGTAGACATTCGAAAACAAGAGGAAGAAAAAGAAGAACACATTATAAAGCGACAGCTCCGGCAATGTCTGTATGCTCAAATTGTGGCGAAATGAAATTAAATCATTCCGTATGTCCTTCT
Source organism: Ignavibacteria bacterium (assembly GCA_041653855.1). Lineage (GTDB taxonomy): Bacteria > Bacteroidota > Ignavibacteria > Tepidaquicellales > Tepidaquicellaceae > FEN-1279. Next base: position 3,049 of record JBAZEQ010000288.1, read on the forward strand.
TGTGGCTTTTATGACGGTAAAAGCGTGGTATTGCCAAAAAAATCTAAATAATTACAGTAATCTGTGAGCAAAAAAATCAGAATCGCTGTTGA
>JBAZEQ010000289.1:0-3140 GCA_041653855.1 Ignavibacteria bacterium
CATTACAGACATCTCTTATTCAGATAGTTTATCTGTTTTCGAAAATTGGAACTTGTTAGATAAGAATATATCGATAGATAATATAGATAAAGAATATGCCATTCATTTACTCGAAAAATACGAGAATGAAGTTATAAATTATTATTATTCGAATAAGGGAAAAAGTGTAAACAGAAATGATTGGGTTTTTCCATTAAGTAACTATTCGAAAATAACCCTTAGAGATAACGGGAAAGATTACAAAGATAAACATTACGACTATTTTGACGGGAATAAATCATGGAATCATCCTGCAAATGATATTGTTATCGCAGATTCAAATAAAGATTTCTTCGATGATTCAACCGGAAAACCTGTAGACGTAGTAAGTATGTCAAGCGGAGTAGTAATAGCAACAGATACGACATGGGAACCGGGTTCTATTTTGAGAGCAGGAAAATTTATAAGAATATATGACGTAACAAATAAAAAGATTTTGTATTACTCACACCTTAACAAAGTATGTAAAAAGCCGGGTGATATAATTAATGCAGGCAATAAAATCGGAGAAGTTGGAAGAACAGGACGCTCGGCAATATTACCGGGTAACTATACACATTTACATATAGCAATGTTATACATCAAGGACGGTTATCCCCTGCCTGAGCCGCTTACTGAGGATTTAAAAAGAACAAAGAAAAAAAGACAATAGAACAATTACAATTCCATTTCTTTTTCCGCATATGAATTCGGAGTTTCCTGTATTTTCACAGTTACCTTATATATATTTTTAAATTTCTTCTCTTTCAGTTTAGCGGAGATTTTATAGAGAAAGTCAGTGCAGATATTTTCCACAGTAGAATGGTAATTAGCAATTACGTGTTTCATTTTATTTTTCACAAGAAAATCTTTCACGACTTTATCCTTTTCCCAGCAGAGGAAAGCATGGTCATATTTTCCGATAATCGGATTGATGATTTTACCGAGGTCATAAAAATCAATCACCATACCGTTTTCGAGCGGCTCCCCTTCCACTTCAACCACCATTTTATATGAATGTCCGTGGAAGTTATTGCATAAACCTTTATGCAGAGGGAGTCGGTGCCCCATCTCCCAGCGAAATTCTTTTGCTATTTTCATAATACAATCCAATACTGAGTCACCAAGGACACAGAAATTTAAATTTTCAAATACTATTTATTAATTATCACTTTTATTCTCGCATCGAGAATTTTACATCTATCATTCAAGTGAGAAAACACGAACGGATTTAAATCAAGTTCGACTATTTCAGGAAAATCTTTAATGAGTTGTGATAGTCTTAATATATTTTCTTTTATTAAATCCATATCAACCGGTGGATTTCCTCGAACACCTTTTAAAACCTTATAAGCATTAACGGATTTAATTAATTCTTCTGCTTCCAAATCATTAACAGGTAATAATTTAAACTTAACATCTTTCATCACCTCCACCATAATTCCACCCATACCAAAAGCAACAAGGTGTCCGGCTTTAGAATCATTTATCACTCCAAGAATAGCTTCAATTCCACCTTTTATAAACGGCTGTATAGTAAATCCATCCAGTTGATTGTCGATTCCTTTTTCTTTCAAACCCGCTATCACCTTATTTTCCGCCTGAATAAGCTCTTCAAGATTTTTTATGTCAACAACAACACCACCGACATCGGATTTATGCACAAGTTTTTTCCCTGCAACTTTTATCACAACAGGATAACCGATTTTATCTGCAATATCTACAGATTCCTGAACATTCTTTGCAAAGAAAGATTCCACAATCGGAAGATTATATGCTTTTAGTATTTTCACGACATCATCAAAATCCAGATATGTTTCTTTGCTTTCATATTTTTTCAAAATATCTTTTACAACATTTTTATCCGCTTTAATAGATTTATACTTACCTTCGGATTTTTCTTTAAATAATTTGTACTTATACATTTGTCCGATAGCTTTTGCGGCGGCTTCGCAATTATTAAATATCGGAGGATGTCCCGGTATTGCCTCAGCAAGTTTTGGAATTACGTCATCCTGAGACATTAATACAACCGTAGTACACTTTCCCGATTTCATAGAAGCATTGCAAATTGAATTTCCTATTTCAAGAGTATCGTGCATCAAAGGCGGACCTATAATAATTATACCCGCATCAATATTTTCATCTGCAAGCATTATTTCGGTAGCTTTCCCGTAAATCTCCGCATTTGCAGGCGGAAGAACATCAACCGGATTTGAAAAAGAGGCTTCCGAAACTAATATTTCGTGAAGTTTTGTCTGTGTTTCTTTTGTAAGCTCAGGGACTTCCAGTCCGGAATTCTGTGCTTCATCAACAGTTAATATTGCCGGACCTCCCGCATTTGTTAATATGCCAACTCTTTTACCTTTCGGTAAAATTGTTCTATCGAATGATTTTGCCAAATCAAAAAGTTCATCAACGGAAGATACCCTTATTACGCCACTCTGCTCAAATATTGCATCAACAACTGTATCAGCCGAAGCCAAAGCACCCGTATGTGAAGATGCTGCTTTCATTCCAGCGGCGGTACGAGCGGCTTTAATAGCAATTACAGGTTTATGCTTTGTTACTGTTCCAGCAATCTCCATAAATTTTCTTGCATCACCAAAGCTTTCGAGATAAAGCGTAATTACTTTTATATCGTCATTATCTTTCCAGTATTCGAGTATACTATTTTCGTCTACATCTGCTTTATTTCCTATACTTAAAAATTGGGCAAAACCTACATCTTTTAATTTAAGAATTTTCAAAACAGCCGCACCGAGTGCCCCGCTTTGTGAGATAAACCCGATTCCTCCGGGATTCGGTTCGCCCTTAACAAATGTCCCGTTCATCATTACATTCTCATTTGTATTAATTATTCCCATACAATTCGGTCCAACCAATCTCATCTTATTTTTACGAATTTTTTCCATTAAGAGTTTTTCCATTTCGATACCTTCTTCACCTACTTCTTTAAATCCTGCTGTTATAACGATAATATTTTTTATATCCTTTTTTTCACAATCATCAATAGAAGCAAGAACGAATTTTTTTGCGACCATAATAATTGAAAGGTCGACCTTTTCTTCGATTGCAGTCAGCGATGAATAGACTTTTACATTTTGAATAAAATCTGCTTT
>JBAZEQ010000290.1:0-3111 GCA_041653855.1 Ignavibacteria bacterium
GATATTCACTATGCTTTAATTATATGAGTGGTCAGGAAGGTCTTATAGCTGGAGCGACAGCTATGTTGCAGACTTCAAATTTTGGTGCTAACTGGACTAATGTTCCAATGCTTGGGTCGGGAAATGAAGTCGGGATTACATTTGCTCCAATGATAACGGATAATTTTATTTCACCTGCATGGTATGTAAGAACCAGTACAAATATTTATGTTAGTTATAACTTCACTTCATGGTCAATAGAATACACAGCTCCTGCCGGGAATTACAATGCTATCAGTCAGGCGAGAATGGGAAGAGGAATATGGGCGGTTCGTTCAAACGGCGGAATATCATATCATACAATCATTAACGACATTAATAAGATAGGAACAAATGCCCCGAACAGATACGAACTCTTCCAGAATTATCCAAATCCTTTTAATCCTGTAACAAATATTAAATTCCAGATTCCGCAATCGGGATTTGTAACAATAAAAGTATTTGATGCACTCGGAAAAGAAGTACAGACTTTAATCCAGCAGGAACTTAAATCGGGATTTTATGAAACAAAGTTTAATGCCGAAAATCTTTCATCAGGAATATATTTTTATAAGTTAGAGACAGATAAGTTTACAGATGTGAAAAAGTTGTTATTTGTTAAATAACGATAGTTATTTAACAAGTAATCCGCCGTGGCGGGGTAGTGAAGTCGTTTTAAGATTATAAGTTTTAAAAGTTAAAAATGAAGACTATAAAAATATTATAACTTTTGATGTTTTAATATTCTATTGCTTTTATAAAGTTTTCAGTTCTTATTATATTATAAATCAAAATTAACTAAGGGAGAGAATTTATGGCGAAATATTTATATTTCCCGGACATTCTGCAAAATACTAATTACAGTTGCGGAGATGCTTGTGTGCAGGCAGTTTTGGCTTATTACGGAATTGAATACACAGAGCACAAGCTCGAAAAATTATTAAAAACCGATATTAATGACGGAACACCTATAAAACCGATGATTTCTTTTTTTAAAAGAAAAAAATTTAAATTAAAACAGGGTAAGTTTACAATTAAAGATTTAAAGAAGTATATCGATAAAGAAAGACCCGTAATTTTATTATTGCAAGCCTGGGGACCTGAAGGGACGGATTATACACATACAAATCAATACGGACATTATGTTGTTATAAGCGGATATAATAGTAAGGGTTTTATTATTGAAGACCCTGCAATTTTCGGAAGAGGATTTATTTCAATGAAGCAACTTGAAAAACGCTGGCACGGAGAAGATGAGGGTAAATTATATAACTGGGGTTTAGCTGTATGGGGTCAACCTAAATACGATTACTCAAAATTCTATAAAATAGAGTGATAAAAATATTCATCCGTTTTTTTCTATAAGAATGTAATAAAAAATCCGATTATTATTAATAATCGGATTTTTTTATAAAACATTTATCCGCCGTGGCGGAAAAAAATCGTACGTTGAATTACGAGCATCCGCTTGTAGAGCCGCATGTCATGCATTTCAGACAGGTACCGTTTCTGACCATTGTAGATTGACCGCATTCCTGACATATATCACCTGTATAACCTTTTAAAATTGCTTCCTGTATAACTGCTTTTTCGGAACCGGTATCTTTAGGAACTGTTTTTATACTTACTGAAAGTTGCTGGGAAGTTTTTACCTCTTTAGAAGGCTTTTTTCCTTTTACAACTTTTTCTTCTATTATTCTTTCGCTGAAAACTTCCTCTTCGTCGAATTCTATTTCCTCATCTGTTTTAGCAAGTGAATCTACCGGACTAATCTTAATATTTTCTTCTGGAATATGTGCAAGGTCGTATCTTCCGAGATATGTAACCGCAAGTTCCCGGAAAATGTAATCGATGATGGATGTAGTCATTTTGATGCTTGGATTACCGACTACAATTCCATTCGGCTCAAATCTTGTATAAATAAAGGCATCTGTAAATTCTTCGAGAGGCACCCCGTGTTGTAAACCAAGAGAAACAGCAATTGCAAAGCAGTTCATTAAACTTCTGAATGCGGCACCTTCCCTGTGCATATCTATAAATATCTCACCAAGCTGACCGTTATCATATTCACCTGTTCGCAAATAAACGGAATGGTTTCCGATTTTAGCTTTTTGAGTGTAACCTTTTCTTCTGTACGGAAGCTTTCTTCTTTTTGCTATATACCTGTGAATAATTCTTTCTGCAACTTTTACTATATCGCTTGTACTTGAAATTAAATCCGCACTTTCGCTATCTTCGTATTCTAATTCTTCTAAATCCATAACCGTATTCAATGGCTGTGATAACTTCGAACCGTCTCTGTATAATGCATTTGATTTTAAACACAAGGACCACGATAGCATATATGCATTTTTAATGTCTTCTATCGATGCAGAATTCGTCAGGTTAATAGTTTTGGAAATCGAGCCCGAAATAAACGGTTGTGCGGCTGCCATAATTTTGATATGAGCATCTGACTGAATAAAGCGTGTACCTTTTTTCCCGCATTTATTTGCACAATCGAATATAGTGTAATGTTCTTTCTTCAGATGCGGTGCACCTTCTACGGTCATTGTTCCGCAAATGTAATCGTTTGCTTCGTCTATTTGTTCTTTGGTAAACCCAAGACCTTTCAAAATATTGAAATTAAAATCTTCGAGTTGTTCATCGGTGAATCCAAGAACGCTTTTACAGAATGAAGAGTCTAAAACATATTTATTAAATGCAAAACTGATATCGAAAACCGAAGGAAGATTTTTTTCTATTGTTTTTATTATTTCTTTTGTGAATCCTTTTTCGGTAAGACTTTGAGGATTAATATGCGGACATCCGATTAATGATCCGTTACCTTTTGTATACCTTATAATATCATCGATTTCGTTTTCATTGTAACCAAGTTTCTTAAGTGCGAGTGGAACCGATTCGTTAATAATTTTAAAATAACCCCCGCCTGCAAGTTTCTTAAATTTCACCAGTGCGAAATCAGGTTCAACACCTGTTGTATCGCAATCCATTAATAAACCTATGGTCCCTGTCGGAGCAATTACCGTTACCTTAGCATTACGGAATCCGTATTTTTCACCGAGTTCTATTGCAATATCGGAATCTTCTCTT
>JBAZEQ010000291.1:0-3102 GCA_041653855.1 Ignavibacteria bacterium
GGTTGGGAATCCCGCAATAATATCCGTGGAAAGTCCAACACCCGGCATAATAGCTTTAGCCTTTTTAATTATTCCTTTATAATGCTCGACTGAATATTCTCTGTTCATAAGTTTTAAAATCCTATCAGAGCCGGACTGTACGGGGAGGTGAATATAATTGCAGATATTGCTAAACTCCGCCATAGTATCGAGAAGTTTATCCGATAAATCATAAGGATGCGAAGTAGTATACCGAATTCTCATTTGGGGAACGGCTAATGCAACTGATTTTAATAAATCCGAAAAATCAATTTCATTATTTTTATATGAATTTACATTTTGCCCGAGCAGAGTAATTTCTTTTATTCCTTCATCGAAAACTTTTTTTGCTTCGTCAATAATACTACCGGGTTTTCTGCTTCGTTCCCTACCGCGTGTAAAAGGGACTACACAGAATGAGCAGAATTTATTACAGCCACGCATAACTGAAATGAAAGCCGTTACGCCGTCTTTCCTAACCGGTGTAATGTCGTCGTAGGTTTCGATTTTGGAAAGTTTAACTGCAACTCCTTTATCGCCGGTTTCCAAAATATTTTCGATAAGGTAAGGAAGTTTCCTGTATTCATCCGGACCGACAATCAAGTCAACGACTTTTTCTTTTTCGAGCAAATCGTTTCTAAGGCGTTCAGCCATACAGCCGAGAATGCCAATGATTCTACCGGGATGATTTTTTTTATAATGCTTAAGGTGAACTAAACGGTTTTTGATTTTAAGTTCGGCATTTTCCCTTACACTACAGGTATTAAGTAAAATCACATCGGAGTCTTCGATGTCGGCACTTTCATTATATCCAGAATCACTCAATACACTCAACACGATTTCCGTATCGGAGAAATTCATCTGGCAACCGTAGGTTTCTATATAAACTTTTCTGTGGTTTTCTGCTTTGTTGAAATTTTTCTTCTTCTGCGGAATATTATCCAATATATCGAACATTAAACTTTACCTGCTTAAACTTTCACTACTTTTTTAAGAAACTCCCCGACTACTACTGCAATTCCTTTTGCATCGAGCTTTAGCATTTCATATAATTCCATAGGTTTTCCATGCTCTATAAATTTATCGGGTAAACCATGAATTAGAATATCGTTTTTATAATTATACTGCTCTGCAAATTCAGAAATTGCACTGCCAAATCCGCCGACGATTGTATTATCTTCAATAGTTAAAACCTTATTAAACCTTGCAAAAATATCGAACAGCAATTCCCTATCGAGCGGTTTTACAAATCTCATATTCACAACTTCCGCATCGATACCTTTTTGTGATAATATTTCCGCCGCTTTTTCGGAATGAATAACCATATTTCCAATTGCCAGAATTGCAATGTCTTTTCCGCTTTTCACAATCTCGCCTTTTCCGATTTCGATTTTTTCAAAATCACCGACTTCTACACCAATAGCCTCGCCTCTCGGATAACGCATTGCAATAGGACCTTTTTTATATTGAGTTGCTGTGAAAAGCATATTCCTTAATTCAGCTTCATCTTTCGGAGCCATAACCACCATATTTGGAATCAACCTTAAATATGTTAAATCAAATGTGCCGTGATGAGTCGGTCCGTCTGCACCAACAAGTCCGCCCCTATCGAGTACGAATACCACGGGTAATTTTTGTAAAGCAACATCGTGGATAATCTGGTCGAAAGCTCTCTGCAGGAATGTGGAATATATTGCGACAACGGGTGTAAGACCTTCAGTTGCCATACCGGCACAGAAAGTAACTGCGTGTTGTTCAGCAATTCCCACATCAAAATATCTATCAGGAATTGCTTTCTGATAAATATTTAATCCCGTTCCATCCGGCATTGCCGCACAAACTCCGATAATTTTTTCATCATTCTTTGCAAGTTCAACCAATGCTTCACCAAATATTTTAGTATAAGAAGGATTCATTGACTTCTTCAATTCCACTCCGGTTGTTTTATCGAATGGATTTAAAGCGTGCAATTTTTGGTGGTGAGACGAAGCATACGAAGGTCCTTTACCTTTTTCGGATAAAACGTGCACGAGAATCGGTCCTGAAAATTCTTTTATTTCGCTAAATACCTTAACAAGATTTACAACATTATGCCCATTAAATGGACCAAAATACTTAAAACCAAGTGATTCAAAAAGCATACCGGGAGTAATAACACTCTTTAGACCACCTTCGAGTTTTGAAGCTATAAATCTTACTCTGTCACTTGTTTTCTTTTCTAATTTCCCTGTAATATTCCACACTTTGGATTTTAGTTTATTATAAGTCTCGTTCATCATCACATCATTAAAATAATTCTGCACAGTCCACACATTCGGAGCAATAGACATTTTATTATCATTTAAAATAATAATAATGTCTTTTTTTAAAAGTCCGATATTATTCATAGCCTCATACGCCATACCGCCCGTCATAGAGCCATCGCCAATAACAGCCATCACTTTATAATTTTTTTTCAGAAAATCCCGAGCAGTTGCAATTCCAAGTGCCGCAGAAATCGAAGTTGTAGCGTGCCCCGCTCCGAAGCAATCATATTCACTTTCGGTTCTCTTTAGGAAACCGCTGATACCGTCTTTTTGCCTGATTGTTTTCAAAGCTAACTTCCTGCCTGTAAGAATTTTATGTATATATCCCTGATGTCCGACATCAAAAATTATTTTATCACGCGGAGTATCAAATACATAATGCAAAGCTAACGTCAGTTCGACCACACCGAGCGAAGAGCCGAGATGTCCGCCTATCCTTGAGATTGTATCCATTAAGAACTCTCTCAGTTCATCAGCAAGCACACGTAAATCCATCAGGTTTAATTTCTTCAAATCTGAAGGATATTCAACATCCTTAAGGAATTTTGTTTTGTTTAAATCAAATTTTTCTTGATTTTCCATTTTTTTTATTTTAATTCCTCAGTGTTTATTTTTTCAATTTTCAATTCAGCTTCACTGAGCTTTTGACGACAAATTTTTAAAAGTTTCAAACCTTCCTGGTAATAATTCAAAATATCTTCGAGCGAATTCTCTTCTTCCTGGTTCTCTAATTTCTCGAGAATCTCTTCGAGTCTTTTATACGAATATTCGAATGAAT
>JBAZEQ010000292.1:0-3098 GCA_041653855.1 Ignavibacteria bacterium
AGGGAATATATTATAATATTTACCTGAAACAACTACTCGAAGAAGAAATAAAAGAACTGTGATTATTTATGTCTGTACACAAAATTAAATATAAGAAAGAAGATGAAGCCTTAGGAAAAGCAATTGATTCACAATTGTTCAGGCGATTGCTATCATATTTTAAACCATATAAACTTCAGATTGCCATTGCGACTATTTTAACTATTACAATTTCGGCTCTTGCGGCAGTCAGACCGAGATTAACACCAATAGCTATAGACGATAAAATTGCAAACAAAGATATACCGGGATTACAGTTAATCGTAATAATATTACTTGGTACATTAATTATGCAGGGAGCAATTCAATATATAATGGCTTACCTTACAAGCTGGATTGGACAAAAAATAATTTATGACCTTAGGAAAAAAGTTTTTGAGCATACGATAAATTTAAATCTTAAATTTTTCGATAATAATCCCATTGGAAGACTTGTAACAAGAGTAACTAATGACATTGAAGTTTTATATGAAGTATTTTCATCCGGATTGGTAACAGCTTTCGGAGATATATTCACGATAATCTGGATTTTATATTTTATGTTTACACTCGATTGGAGATTATCATTAGTATCTTTATCGGTTTTACCAATACTTATTTATGCTACATCTGTATTCAGGAAAAAAGTTCGCACTTCTTATTCAAACATCAGGATACTTGTAGCAAAAATGAATTCGTATATACAGGAGCACATTACAGGGATTTCAATCGTTCAATTGTTCGTAAAAGAAAAAGAAACCGTCGAAGAATTTGGAAAGATAAACCGCGAACATACGGAACAAAACAAAAAGAGTATATTCTACTATGCTGTATTCTTCCCAGTCGTCGAATTACTTGGTGCTACTGCAGTTGGTTTAATTATTTGGTACGGTGGAGGACAGGTATTCAATAATATGATTTCTGTCGGTATTATAATATCTTTTATTCAATTTACGGAAATGTTTTTCAGACCAATAAGGGACTTATCGGAAAAATATAATATACTTCAAACTGCTATGGCATCGAGCGAAAGAATTTTCGAGCTACTTGACCAAAAGTCACCGGTACTTGACCCTAATAACCCAAAACCTTCTAATGATATAGCAGGTAATATTGAATTTAAAAATGTTTGGTTTGCTTATAATGAAGAAGATTATATATTAAAGAATATTAATTTTCAAATAAACGAGGGTGAAAGGGTTGCATTTGTAGGTGCTACAGGTGCGGGAAAGAGTACTATTATCAATTTACTTTGCAGGTTTTATGATGTCTCAAAAGGGGTTATATCTCTCGATGGAACAGATATACGTGAATACACCCAGAGAAATTTAAGAAGTAATATTGCAATTGTATTACAGGATGTTTTTTTATTTTCGGGTGATATCAAATCAAATATTGATTTGGGGAATGATATAATATCAAATGCAACTATCGATGAATCGATACGAAATACAGGACTGAATGATTTCGTAGAGAGCTTGCCTGAAGGTATTTATCACAAGGTTAATGAAAGGGGTAGCACACTATCGGTAGGTCAAAAACAGTTGATTTCTTTCGCACGTGCCTTAGCATATAACCCTAAGATTCTTATACTTGACGAAGCTACGTCCAGTGTAGATACGGAGACAGAACTTTTAATACAGGATGCAATTAAAAAATTAATCGAGGGTAGAACTTCAATTATTATTGCCCACAGGTTATCGACAATACAAAGCTGCGATAAAATTATCGTAATGCATAAAGGTGAAATTAAAGAATTCGGGACTCACCAGCAATTACTTGAAAAGCAGGGATTGTACTATAAGCTATACCAACTTCAATATAAAGAAGAAGTAAAGAATGTATAAAAAGCACGGGATTTATATTCGTTTAATTTATAATTATTTTTAGCAAATGAAGCATACTGAAAATACAATTGGTTTAATAAATAAAATAATTAATATACTCCTTTAATGAAAACGAAACCGGTAGTTATAAATATAATGAATCACCCGCCAGCCTATGACTTAATGAATTATGACCACAAATTTACTTACAATTGGACTACCGATTGCGGAGACTATATAGGTTTTGATGCCATAGACTGGCCGGATATTCTGGTAAAAGAAATTTTAAAAAGTAGTAATAAATATGTATTTGAAGTATGGCAACCGGATTTTAAAGCTGATAGAATTTATTCTAAAGAAATAAATGAAAATTATATTAGAAAGTTATTTCCGACTAAAAAATATTATTATGATTTGAGCTTTCGTTCGAGACAGGATAATTTATCTGACTCTATTATAGATGAACTAATCAGATATTCTTCAAATAAAAATATAATAATTCATTTAAATTCTTTAAGAGGAATATTAACTTACAAAATATGCGAAATATTCAAAGATAAAAGCACTCCGATATTAATTACAGGACACGGTTCGATTATGACACCTAAAGACCAAAGAAAAAGTATTACGAGAAACCCAATTAAAAAATTATCACTATTATTTGAAGATAAATTATTTTATTCTACCTCAAAAAGAGCATCATTCATTTCCGATGAAAACTTTAACCAGATTAATTATTTAAAGAAAGCTTTAAGCCGAAATATTGAATACCTGACTTTAGGTATTAATTTTGACGAATGGAATAGAAACCTTATCGATTTAACTAAAGATGAGGAAATAGCAAAATTAAAAACCGAAGGTAAAAAGATTTTTCTAACCGTAGCACATCTGATTTCCCGCAAAAGAATTGATTTATTGATTAAATTATTCTCACAAATATCAAATCACAATAATTTCTGTTTGGTTATTGTAGGTAATGGAACGGAAGAATATAAAGAATATTTAAAAACTCTTGGATTAGAGCTAATCAGAAAAAAACAATTGATATTCCGGAATTATACAAGCGGAGATAAACTTAAATCATTATATTCGGAATCAGATTATTTTATCACCACATCTAAAAGCGAAGGAACACAGGTAGCTTCGATTTTTGCTACAGCAATGGGTATACCCATTATATCAACCGAGAACAATGGAATAGCAGATATACTTAAAGAAACATCGAGCGGACTAATACTCAAGGATACAGATTTT
>JBAZEQ010000293.1:0-3081 GCA_041653855.1 Ignavibacteria bacterium
AAATTATTTACCCGATTGTATCATTGTAGATAAAGACATAGACGTTAATTTTAAGGATAGAATAATTAAAAAGTTTTCCAATGCAAAGGTTGTACTTTTACCCTCTTTAAATGAGTCGGAACAGAATGTAAAATCCGAAAATGTTATTCAGATATCCGAACCATTTAAACTGAGTGAACTCGGAGAGGTTTTGAAAGAATTATATCATTCTAAACAAAGTGAAGAATTTGTTAAATAAAAAGAGTACAGGATTAATAATACTTTCGATATTAGTTTTAACAGTTTTAATATCGGCTTTATTTACCTTTCAAAAAATAAAAGCAAAAGGTATCGATGACTGCCTGGTCTGCCACGAAGACAAAGAACTTACGATGGATAGAAACGGCAAGAAAGTATCCCTTTTTGTTAATGGGAATGAATTTAAGAAATCGATGCATAGCGGTTTTGATTGTGTTGATTGCCATCTGAATTATAAACCGGAAGAATTACCTCATAATCCCAACAAAAAAGATGTTGATTGCAAATCCTGCCACGACAATGTAAAATCAGAATCCAGAAATGTCCACAACAACGTTAAATGTTATACCTGTCACTCGACTCATAATATAAAATCTACAAAAGAATTCGGAAAGAGCCAAACAGAAAACTGTTTAAGCTGCCATAAAAATAAAAACGTTCAGTCTTTTAAGAATAGTATTCATGATAAAAAGAATGTAAAATGCGAGAGCTGTCACCAGAGTGGACATAATGTTAAGAAAATATCAAAAAGCGAAGTATCAAATGTTTGCGGGAAATGCCACGCAAAGGACCAGCATGCTTTTAACAATAGCATTCATCAGGTAGTACTGAAAGATGGGAATAAAAATGCACCTACCTGTATCGATTGCCACGGCTCTCACGGGATTTTAAAAAATAAGATGGATATAGAATCTCAAAGTTGCCTGAAGTGTCACCTTGACGAAAAAATGTTTTCCGGGGAAGGAAAAGGTTCAACAAAATTTATTTCGGAATATAAAACCAGTATACATTCTGTAATTCAAAAAGATGGAAAGCAAGCCGCCGGATGTACAGACTGCCACGGCAACCATACGATACAACAAAATGACCCGAATAAACCATCAACTTCGAAAACAAAAATTCTTGAAACGTGTTCCAAATGCCATAAAGATGTTGTAGAAAATTTCAAAAAATCTTCCCACGGACAGGAGTTATTAAAAGGAAATGAAAAAGCTCCAAGTTGTGCAACCTGTCACGGTGAACATAATATAAAATCCGTATCTATGTCGGATGAGTTTTCAAAAATCAACCAGGTAGACCTTTGTTTAAAATGCCATCAGGAGCAAAAGCTACCTCATAAAAACTATAAAGGTGAAGATGTTCTGATTAGTAATTACAAAGAGAGTTATCACTATATTGCACTTAAAAACGGTAAGAATGCCGCAACCTGTGCCGATTGTCACGGAAGCCACGAAATGAAAAAAGTCGATGATCCGGAAGCTAAAATAAACAGAAAGAATATTCCTAAAACTTGCGGGCAGAGCGGTTGCCATATTAAACAATTGAATGATTATACAGGTAGTATTCACGAAGTATCTTTGACACAAAAACACAGTCCTGATGCTCCGAACTGTAATACCTGTCACGGAAATCATCAGATTGCAAAAAAGGATGACGTGAACAATAGAATTTCAAGTGGTAAAGGGATTGTACAACTTTGTTCGGATTGTCACAACTCGGTTGAAATGACACAGAAGTATAACATTCCCACCGGCAGAACAGATTCATATATGAATAGTTTTCACGGACTTGCTGTTAGAGGAGGTTCAAAGGTAGCGGCTAATTGCGAAAGCTGTCACGGGTATCATAATATAAGACCGTCATCAGATACTCTATCGTCTATTAACAGAAAAAATTTACCTGTTACGTGCGGTAAATGCCACCCTGGGGCAAACAAAACTTTATTCGACAGTAAAATACATATAACCGATTCAATTTCCGAATCACCGGTATTATATTGGATATCAAAAATATATATCATAATGATTTTAGTAGTAATAGGCGGAATGATGATACACAATATATTTGATTTGATAAAAAAAGTCAGAGTTAAAAACAAACCGAAAGAAGATAATGGAAAAGATGGAAAATAAACACGAACAGAAATATTTAAGGATGACACTAAACGAGCGGATTCAACATTTCCTGCTTTTATCGAGTTTTATTATTCTTGTAATAACCGGATTTGCATTAAAATATCCCGAAGCAGTCTGGGTAATGTGGGTTAGAAACCTTTTCGGTGATTATGCTTTTGAAATAAGAGGGATAATTCACAGGATTGCGGCTGTAATAATGATTACCGATTCTTTTTATCATATCCTTTATGTTTCTTTCACAAAACGTGGAAGAAAGCTTATAATAGATTTGTGGTTTTATAAAAAAGATTTAACGGATTTAATCGGAACATTTAAATATTATTTAGGCAAATCAGAATCAAAGCCAAAATACGGAAGGTTCAGCTATATCGAGAAATCGGAATACTGGGCTCTTGTATGGGGTAATGTTGTAATGGGAGCTACGGGTATTATGCTCTGGTTCGAAAATACATTCCTTCCGGTAATATCGAGCCTTGGAATGGAAATAGCAACAGCTATTCATTTTTATGAAGCAATTCTTGCATCACTTGCAATTGTAGCCTGGCACTTTTACTTTGTAATATATAATCCGGAAGTGTATCCTTTAAATAAAGCGTTTATAACCGGGTATCTAACAAGGGAAGAAATGGAACACGAGCACCCGCTCGAACTCGAAGAAATGGAAAAACCGAGAAATGAAACGGTAGAACAACAAGAGACAGCAATAGATTCACCCGAAATTACCGAACCGGAAAAAATAATTATGGAAAAAGACGAAACTGAAATCGAAGATAAAGAAAAAACTGAAACAGAAGATAATGACACTAATGCTTAAATCGCAGTTTTTATTTATGGCATTTGTAAATAATAAATAATATAAACCTAAAAATGGAAAATAATCCTGCTCCAGAAAAAAAGAAAAGAGGATTTTTTAAAAACATAAGAGGTT
>JBAZEQ010000294.1:0-3063 GCA_041653855.1 Ignavibacteria bacterium
CAGAGCGAGACCTCATATTTATTCTGTAGTTCCAGTCACCTTTTCCTAAAGCACTTATACCTTGCTGAATAATTTTCAAGGGTCTATTGACAAGAAATAAAATAAATACAAGGCTTAATCCTGAAATCAATAAAGTAATAATAATAGAATTTATTATAATATCTCTTTTATTCGACTGTATAACTTTATCGGCTTTTTTCATAGAAACAACAACGTCAAGAATTCCGAGCAGTTCAGTAGAAGATTTATGAGCGTGGCAATCGGATGTGTAGCAGTCTTTCTCGTTTCGAATCGGATTAATTAAGCCGATAAATCTTTCGTCTTTTATACTGAAAATTCTTAAGCTGTCTTTTCGTGCGATGTTTTTTGAAATGGTATTATTTTCGTGGCAGATTACACAGGCTTCAGCATTCATATCTACTGTCTTATTTCTTTCGGTTGTGTCAGATGAATATGATATGACACCTTGTTTATTGTAAATTCTGATTGTCTTTACGCCGGGTTCATTTCCGATGGTCTTGATAATTTCATAGACATCTTCTCTTTGGTTTAAGAGCATACTATGCCGGGTGGAGCGTTTGATAATATCGCTTATATTATATACACTCTGTTTATAGCTTGAAGTAAAATCTTCTTCGAGATTCCTTACAGTAAAGTAAGTATAAATCGAGAAAACTATTATCAGTACAAGCGAAGTAACTAAAAACAGTTTTACGCTTAATTTATTGATAAGCTTAACTTTCATAAAAAAAACATAATTTTTAGAAATTATGGAAGGAAAATCTTAATAACAATTGCAAATTTTTGGGGGAAAAACGGAGAGCTTTGAACACTGATAACACAGAAAGAACAAGATAATCACAGATTTTTTTGAATGCTTAAGAGCGGAAAAACGAAGAACTTTGAACGCTGGAAGAGCGGAAAGAACTGGAATAATTTTAAATTAATTTTCTATTAACAGGTAACTCTCACGAAGGCGAATCTTTGACCTAACGGAGTTATATACTAAATTTTTACAGTCAGACGTTTCAACTTTTCGGTATAATACCTTCTTGCTTAACCGCAGAGGGGATTTTAATATTCAATAGAGCATATTTACAACTACTTATAACAGAATCTGTTTCAAAATTTTTACATAATTTTCTTTACCGATAACCTGATAGATATATTTTAATTTTTCGCCGCCGTCGTACATAGTTGCTCCGACGGTTACATATTTTTTAATATATTTTCTTAGATTGTTACAAGCACTTTCAATCGATTTATTGAAATCTTCTTTACCGTTTTTAAAACTTTCCAAGTTACCGTTTTTATATTTAATAAAACCGAGCCACTTCCCGCTTTCGGGTTTCAAAGAAAGCGGCAGGACTTCGGATTCCAAACTGAAATTAAAAGGAGCGGAAATATCCACACTACCCCAGTCACCCTGAATCTTTAAAAACTTTTCATCTTTTTTATATACCTGCGAGGGTCCGTAAATATCGGATGAGGTTACATTATCGAGCAAGACATTCAACATCGGGTTAAAGCCGAGAAAATAGGTATCTCCCAAGAACTTTTTTAACACAAAACAATTATTAAAATAATATTGCAGAGGATATGTGAAAGATTTTAATTTATTTAATTTATGAATTACATCATCCAATAGATTCGGTTCCGAATAATGAAAAATGCTATCATCCGGTTCTTTCCTGTGTTTAGTATCTTTCATTTCTTTATCGAAGCTGCAAGTATCACATTCAAAATTATTATTGCATAATTTTTCTTCTACAAAGTTAGTTGACATCCAGATACACTTCAGCTCGTCAATAATATTTTTTTTACCCTTATATTCCATCTTATAAATTTAAATTCAAGATTAAAGAATACAAAAATTATTATAAAGTAAGGAACATAGCTTCAAAATCTTTCATCCCGTTTTCATCCAGATTTGCAATTGCACCTTCCATAACATTTCCGCCATCGTACATTGTAACTCCAACCAGTTCGGGTTTATTCGAATTCATTACAAGAAAATCTTTCAGCTTTTTGAATTCATTTTTCATAAATGTAACAGCACTGTTTCCCATTAAAAACGGTATGAGTGCATTATTCACATCGTTGGTTTTTATAACAACGCCCCAGTCGTTATTATAGGGGTCATTAATTACTTTTCCGAGAATATCTCTGTTTACCGAATCGATTGTACCATTTACAGGTGAAAGGAAATTTACGGTTTTGGAATCGAATTTACCTTTGATTAAAACATCACCTTTTTTAACTCTCGTACCTGCCGGAGAAAATTCCGTTATCAAGATTTTTCCGAGTGCGTGAATAACAAAATCATCTATTCCGGTTTTAATTTTATCACTGCTCATTAACTTTGCCCAAACGTGACCTTTAGAAAAATAATAACCTTCGGGTGCAATCAGGCTTCGTTTATTAAATACAGATGGGCTTGTATAAGCAAGATTTGTTTTCCTTGCCCGGATAACAAAAATATCAATCAAAATCATTAAGGTGATTGCGATTATTAAAAATATTAGTACCATTTTATTCCTCCATTTAAAAATTGTTTGATAATATTGTTGCAATTACTGTTCCTAAAAACTGCATATTAAAAAATATATAATTAATTGATTAATCAACAAGATAATAGGAGTTATTTTTTACGAATTTTTTCTATTGATTAAATAATATACAGTGATTTTCATAAAAATATGGAAAATTGATATTAGACGCTATATACTAACTAACGTAGTGTTGTATTTATCAACAGTGCGTTGTTGAATTTATTTACAGTTTTATTAGTTTACTTTAACACTAACAGTGGTGATAGCGGGCAACCCCTATGGTGTTGGAATTTGTATCAATATAAATTTCTATCAGCGGGCAACAACTAAAAAATAGCGTTCAAAAAAGTGTGGAAATTCATAACCTTCACAATTTAAAAAAAGTTCAACCTCTAAAGGGGTTGAAGTAATGGGGTTGTGTTTCCCCCCGACTTCGTCGAGGGTTACTAATATTCGACCTCTTTGAGGTCGTTCTCAATTTTTTGATTTATAAGTTGATTTTGTAATTGGT
>JBAZEQ010000295.1:0-2994 GCA_041653855.1 Ignavibacteria bacterium
AGGATTATATATAAGTATAGGGCTTTTTGCCTCATCATTAACTGAAAATCAGGTTGTTGCATTTATTTTAAGCTTCTTAATAATATTTGCATTATTTATGATGAATAAGATTCTGATGTTTGTACCTCCTATTTTTACACCAATTGTAGAATATTTAAGTACTGATTTTCATTTTTCCAGTATTACAAGAGGTGTAATCGATACAAAAGACCTTATTTATTATTTTAGCGGAATTTATATATTGTTATTACTTACGAAGACATCTCTTGAAGGGCGTAAATGGTAATATAATTTTATTTCTTTAATCATATAAAGAGCAAATAAAAATTTTATGAATAAAAAAGATATTAAAAAAGATATTCTGATTAAAGTTGCGATAATAATCGGAATTGTAATAGTGATTAATGTTATATCCAAACGAATATTTACCAGGGTGGATTTAACAAAAAATAGAACTTATACATTATCTACTATTAGTAAAGATATTGTAAAGAATTTAGGTGATAAGCTTGTGATTAAAGCTTATTTTAGCGATAATTTGCCTTCTCCATATAATAATTTAAGGAGAAATCTTCAGGATATATTAAACGATT
Source organism: Ignavibacteria bacterium (assembly GCA_041653855.1). Classification (GTDB taxonomy): domain Bacteria; phylum Bacteroidota; class Ignavibacteria; order Tepidaquicellales; family Tepidaquicellaceae; genus FEN-1279. The sequence continues at coordinate 594 of JBAZEQ010000295.1, forward strand.
ACAGGTCATATTCTAATGGAAATTTAAACTATGAATTCCTTAATCCATCCGGTGATACAGAGCAGAGTGAAATGGAAAAAGAAGCTACAAAATACGGAATTCAGCCGGTTCAAATTCAGGTGGTGGATAACGATAAACTTGAAGTGAAAAAAGCTTTTCTTGGACTTGTATTTTTATACCAGGGGAAACAGGAAGTGATTCCTGTTGTTCAGTCTATGGGAAATATTGAATATGAAATTACGAATATGATAAAAAGGCTTACGACCGAAAAGAAGAAAAAAATCGGATTTATACAGGGACACGGGGAATATGACTATACAAAGTTCACACAGATTAATAATGTGCTAAACTCTCAGTACGATGTTGTAAGGGTTGATGTAAGTAAAGGTAATCCCGTTCCTGCAGATATAGACGTATTAATAGTTATGGGACCCAAATCGGATTTTCCTGAGGCTCATAAATTTATGATTGACCAATTTATTATGAGAGGTGGAAATATAGCCTGGCTAATTAATAAGGTTGTTCCGAACTTCCAGCAACAGATTGTTCTTGGTGATGTTGTTAAAACAAATCTCGATGATATGCTGTCAAATTATGGAGTAGTTATTAATAATGACCTTATTAGAGACTTGCAATGTTCTGCGGTTCAGGTGCAATCGCAAATTGGAATTCCGATATCGATAAATTATCCATATTTTCCGGTCGTTACTAATATTGATAGGGAAAATTCAGCATTTAAAAACATTCAATCAGTAATTCTTTCATTTGTAAGTTCACTTGATATAACTCAAGCTACAGCTAAAAATGTTGCTGTGAAACCTTTGTTAACTACATCTGATAAATCCGGAAAAGCAGAAGGATTCTTTTTATTAAACCTTGAGCAATATCAAAATCTAACTAAAAAAGCTGCCGATACATTGTTTGGAAATAAAGGCTTCGTTGTTGGAGCAATATATACGGGGAAATTCAGTAGTTTTTATGCGGGAAAAGAAATTCCGAAGGATACAGCACAAGATGCAAATCCATTTAGTGGTCAAAAACTCGATTTTTCCTCAAAAGAATCAAAACAAATTGTAATTGGGGATGGAGATTTTGCAAATGAAGAGCAAAGACCACCAAAAGATAATTTGGTATTTTTTGTTAATATGGTAGATTATCTTGCGGATGATGTCGGCTTATCCGAAATCAGGGGAAAAGATTCCTCAGAAGCTCCTATCGAAGAGACATCAGATGCAACTAAAAAGTTTATAAAATATTTTAATTTAATTGTTCCTCCGGGTATAGTTCTTCTGGTGGGATTTTTTATCTGGAATAAGAGAAAATTAAGAAAGAAAAATTTGCAATCAAAATAAATTATGAAAGCTAACAAAACTATTATTTTGGCGGTTGTTTTTATCATTCTTGCGGTAATCGCATATTTTTTGACGACAGACAGGGGTGAAAAAACAGCTACATATAAACTCGAAAAGAAATTATTTGCTGTCGACTCAGCATCAATTGATAAACTTGAAATTGAACAAAAAGCTTTAAAAGTTACTTTGGTTAAAGCAGGATTTGAGTGGAAAATTTCTCAGCCTGTGGATTATACTGCTTACCAGCAATTTGTTTCTGCGGTTTTATCTGATTTAAAGAAATATAAACTTGAGAGCAAAGTATCTGATAACCCGAATAACAAAGATAAATTTGGATTTAATGATACGAATGTTGTAAAAGTAACCGTATATCAGGGTGGTAACATAATAGGTACAATATTGGTTGGCAACACTTCAAGCGGTCCTGCACAGACATTCATCAAAAGACCGGAATCGAATGAAATATTTCTTGCAAATGATTTCTTGAGAAGTAATTTTGTAAAAGATAATGGTCCGAATGACTGGCGTGATAAACTAATATATTCAATCCCAAAAGGTAACATAAAATCAGTTGAATTTATATCCTCTTCCGATAATTATAAAATTGAGAAGGATTCAGCAGGCTTTTATCGTTCAGGTAAGGATTCCGTCAATAATACAGTTGCTGATGGTGTATTTAATGTTTTCCAGAATTTTAATACTATTGGATTTAAAGACTCAACTATAAGTGAAAATGTAAAGTTTGATTATACGATTAAAATAGATGCTGATAAAGCATATGTAATTAGTTTTTTAAGAACAGGGGAAGGTGATAATCCAAAGTATATATTAAAAGTCTCCGATAAAAAACAACTATTCGAAGTTGATGGAAATTTTTTGAAAATGGTGTTTAAAGGAAAAAAGGAAATGCTCATTTCGAAATAGAGCATAAAGCAATTGACTTGAACTTTTTGTTTAATTTTAGTTGTTTATGTAAATAGCAACTTATTTAATGTTATATTTATTATCTCTAATATTATTTAGTTATTTAGTCGGATCTATACCGTTTG
>JBAZEQ010000296.1:0-2920 GCA_041653855.1 Ignavibacteria bacterium
CAATAAACATAACGGCAGAGTCTGGGCAGAAAGCGAGCAGGAAAAAGGAGCAATATTTTATTTTGCTTTACCGCGGGATTGAATATATATACTATCATTATTGTAACTTATATTAGATTGTTTATAAAAAAAGTTTTTTTTAATAAATATTCTATATTTTAATTATAACAAATTTATAAGAAAAATTATGGACTCAACACCTGTAGAAATACTTTTAATCGAGGATAATCCGAGTGATATCAAACTAACATTGAAAGCTCTTCAAAAACATAACCTTGCAAATAAAGTTACGGTTTTAAAAGATGGAGCAGTAGCTCTCGATTTTTTATTTGCGGAAGGTGAATATGCCGACAGGAATCGTAATGAAATCCCTAATGTGATTTTTTTAGACTTAAAACTTCCTTTGGTAGATGGTATCGAAGTTCTTCGCAAAATTAAATCCGAGGAAAGTACAAAAAAAATTCCCGTTGTAGTATTGACATCATCAAAGGAAAGCAAAGATATTGATGAATGTTATGAATTAGGTGTGAATAGCTATATCGTTAAACCGTTAGATTTTGAAAAATTTATTGAATCCGTATCCAATCTCGGGTTATACTGGGTTTTGATGAACGAACCACCCGCGTAGGTTAAATTCTATTAAATTTTAAATAAATTTATTATGAGCAAAAAAATTAAAATTCTTTTGGCTGAAGATAACATAAACGATGTAAAACTTCTTGAAAAAGAATTTAAAAAGGGAAAATTAAATTACGAAATCCTTACTGTTGATAATGAAAATAATTTCAGGAAAGCACTGAGTGAATATAACCCGGATATCATACTGTCAGATTATTCAATGCCGGTTTTCGATGGGATGAGTGCACTTAAAATTAGGATTGAAGTATCTCCTTTAATACCTTTTATCATCGTAACCGGTTCAATAAATGAAAATACAGCAGTCGAGTGTCTAAAAGCTGGAGCAGATGATTATGTTATTAAAGAGCATATTAATCGTATCAATTCTTCAATAAAATCTGCACTGCGAACATACGATTTGAATATAGAAAAGGAAAAAGCTCAAAAAGCATTAATCGAAAGTGAAAAAAAATACAGAACATTAATCGAAAATCTTGCTGTAGGTGTATATCAAATAACTCCCGATGGACGGATACTTGAAATTAATCCGGCGTTCAGAAAAATTATTGGTTATGATAATCATAAAGGTGAAAAAAAATATTCACCTGAAATTTTATCTGAATATTCTACCTGGGATTTTTATCCTGACCCGTTAATACGTGATAATTTTTTAAAGAGAATAAATAAAAAAGGTGAAATTCGAAATGAAGAAATGCAGATTTATGATTTAAATAAAAATTTAATTTGGGTATCCGTTACTTCAAAGGCGAGGTTTGATGATAATGGAAATTTGCTTTGGATTGATGGTGTTATTGAGAATATTTCAAGTCGAAAAGCGGCAGAAAAAGAACTTATAGAAGCAAAAGAAAAAGCTGAAGAACTGAATCGCTTAAAGTCAAGTTTCCTTGCGAATATGAGTCATGAATTGAGAACACCTATGGTAGGAATACTCGGATTTTCCGAAATATTATCTTCGGAAATCGATAATAAAGAGTTGAAACATTTTGCCTCTACTATTCATATATCGGGTAAAAGATTACTTAATACTCTGAATTTAATACTTGATATGTCACGGTTGGAAGCCGAAAAACTTGATGTAATGTTAACTGATGCAAATATAGTTTCGGTTGTAGATGATATAGTTACTGAATATACTATTTTAGCAGAAAACAAAAAAATATATCTGAATATTGATACAAAAGAAAAAGAAATATTTTCATTGCTCGATGAGAGGTTATTCCGTTCTGTAATTGGAAATCTTGTGGATAATGCAATTAAATATACTAGCAGCGGAGGAGTATCGGTTAGCGTTGAAAAAGAAATCGGAAAAGATAAGGAAAAAGTCGTGATAAAAGTGAAAGATACAGGTATAGGAATTCCAGAAGATTATCTAAATACTATTTTCGAAGAGTTTCGGCAAGTAAGCGAGGGTTGGAGCAGAAGTTATGAAGGAACCGGATTAGGATTAACAATTGCCAAAAAATATACGGATTTATTAAAAGGAGAAATTAAAGTAGAAAGCCAAATCAACTTTGGTTCAATCTTTACGGTTATATTACCTATAGAAAAGAAACCTGTATATTTTAGAGCGAAAGAAAAGGTAATAAGTAACATAGTATCTAAAATAGGTACTGATGAAAAAACTGAGATTCTATTGATAGATGATGATAAAAATGTTTTTGAATTATTGAGTTCTTTTAAAGAATTTATTTTCTCGTACGCTGATTCGGAAGAACAAGCGTTGAAATTATTAAACGGAAAAAGATACTCTGTGATTTTACTCGATATAAATTTAGGTTCTGGAGTTAGCGGATTAGATATCATTAATAAAATAAAGAAAATATACGGTTATGAAGAGGTACCTGTAATTGCTTTAACTGCATATGCAATGTCTGGTGATAGAGATAAATTTATAAATGCAGGGTGTGATGATTATATCTCGAAACCTTTTAACAAAATGGATTTTTATAAGACAATAGAAAAATTTGTAAAATAAAATACTATTACTAAATATTACATCTTTTAGAAATTGAGATAAAATATATAAAGGTGATGATTTTTAATCGGGAGTGGTAGTTTTTTTGTGACTCCCGATTAATTTATTGGTTCTTTATACAATTTTAGTCCTCTATATGCAACTTCATATTTGCAGTGCTTCCACTTACATCGGTATAATACATCAAAGAACCTCTTGCGGGATTTACATTATAATCACCCGGAATTTGTGCCCGCATTATGTAAGAGAACTCATAAGAATTACCATATAAATATGTTAATTCTTATGAGAAAGAAAGTTACCTTA
>JBAZEQ010000297.1:0-2284 GCA_041653855.1 Ignavibacteria bacterium
AGAAATATATGGAATGTCAATCGGTAAGATAAAGATATTACTCAAGGAAGACCTTATTAAAAAGATGAAATCGGATAGGCTTAAGCAAAAAAAATTCCGTGGTTTGGTTAAAGTTACCGATAAAGAGGTAAAAGAGTTTTACGATAAATACAAAGACAGTCTTCCTCCTTCTAAAGAAGAATATGAGCTTGCTCACATTTATATGCAAAGAAAAGTTACCGACACAGAAAAACAGCTCGCTAAAGAGAAAGTACAAAAAATTCTTGATAGCTTAAAACAAGGTGTAGACTTTTCTGACCTTGCGAAGAGAAATTCCGATGATACACAGAGTGCCATAAACGGGGGAGATTTAGGATATTCCAAAAAGGGGATTTTCGTAAAAGAATTTGAAGAAGCATTATATTCTCTTGATGTTGGAAAATTTTCAGAAATTGTAGAAACGGAATTTGGCTACCACATAATTAAATTAAACGAAAAAAAGGGAGAGCTTGTTAAATCTCAGCATATACTTGTAGCATATCCAAAACTTGAATCATCCGACTTAGAGACAATTTCATTTCTAAAAGATTTGAAATTAAAAATTGAAAATAAAACAATCACATTTGAAGATGCGGCTAAACAATACTCACAGGACGTATCGACAAATCAAAAAGGTGGATATCTTGGATTTGTGCAGATAGATAGGTTAGATAGTATAACGATAGATGCCTTAAAGGACCTCGATATAGGAAAAATCAGCAATCCAATAAAAACCAGTGAGGATAGAAATTACGGATTTGAATTAATAAGTGTTTTAAAAAAAATCCCATCACATACTCTTACTTTCGAAAATGATTACGATAAGATAAAAAAACTTGCGACATTATTCAAAGAAAACACCGAAATGGAAAAATGGGTAGAAGAAATTAAGAAGACAATTTATGTTGATGTGAAATATTAACGTGAATGAATTTTAATACGGAATATAGTATTTTCTATATCTTTTTATCTTTTTTATCTGCATTAGTTATATCATTTTTCTATTACAGAAGAATAACCATTCCTTTACTTAACAAATACATTCTTATTTCTTTAAGAACCCTTAGTATTTTTCTATTTTTAATATTATTAATCTTCTCTTATTTTACATTTATTAAAGAAACCGATGAAAAGCCAATTAACATTTTTTTGATTGACAAATCAAAAAGTATGACTTTGGAAAACCGTGGGGAGGAATTAGAAAAGACTATCGATTTAATTAAATCAATAGACAATAGTATTGCTGAAAACAGATATTTTGCATTTTCCGATGATATTTCTAATGAAATCGAAAAGAAGGATTCATCAAATATAAATGAAGAAAATACTAACAATGAAAGTACAAATCCCATAAAAACATTAAACACCATTTCAAAGATTTTCGGAGATAAAAAAATATCAACAATCAATATTATATCAGACGGAATTTTTAATACAGGGGGAAATCCTTTGCACCTGCAACAATATCCTAATACAATATTTAATTATTTTCTAATTGGCGACACAAATCAAAAGAATGATTTATCAATAAAGAATATTTTTTTCAACCCCACTGCATACACAGAAAGCAACACACAAATTCTTGTTGAGTTTAATTCTTACAATTACGATAAAGATATTAAAATTACTCTTTTCGAAGAAGAAAACCTAATACAGGAAAAGAAAATTAGCGTAAACAGCAAAAACACTTTATATAACTGCCCTTTCAACGTAAAATCAAATAATGAAGGAATAATAAAGTATAAAGTAGTAATAGAAAAAGAACAAAATGAGCTTACGGAAAAAAACAATTCCGAAGAATTTTTCATCGAATTTATTAGCAATAAATTTAAATTACTTGTTTTATCGGGAAATCCCAGTGCGGATTTTTCATACCTTACAGAATCTATAAAAAAAATTAGTAATTTCGAAGCAAAATTTTTTGTTCAAAAAGCACCCGGTATTTTTTATGAAGGTCAACTGCCTGAATTGAATGAGTTTAATTTGTTAATACTCATTAACTTCCCTACTACATTAACGGACTTGAACATAATAAACAAATTAAATGATGACTTAAAAAATATTAATTTACCAATTTTCTTTATCTCGGGCGGAAATACAGATTACGAAAGGTTAAAAATTCTAAACAATCATTTACCATTTACTTTAATAAACAAAACCGGAAATGATGAAAAGACGACGGTAAATCTTATAAATGATATATCATCGGAAATCAGTAATTTATTTGATTTTAAAAGAATTCCAAATAATTTTCCTGAAATATTTG
>JBAZEQ010000297.1:2294-2900 GCA_041653855.1 Ignavibacteria bacterium
TCAACTTTGCTCTAATACCGGAAGCCAGAACATTATTAATTTCGAATAAATTATCCAAACCGGTATTAGTAACTTCAGTAAATAACGATAGAAATTCCGCAGCGTTACTTGCATACAATTTTTTCAAATGGAGACTGAATAATACAAATAACGATAGTAAAGATTTTCTTGAAAAATTGCTTTCAGGAATAACATTAAGTATAAGCAATAAAGAAAAAAATAAGAAAATTTATATAAATCTCGAAAAGCAAATATATTCACCATTTGAACAAATAATAATTAACGGATTTATTAATCCGGGAGAAACCTCGAATGGCTTATCGACAAAACTTCAAGTCTATAATAGCTCATTTTCAGAAGAAATGGAATCAACCAGAACAACAAATAATAGTTTTATAAGTAAGATAAGTAATCTGAAAGAAGGCGAATATTTTGTAAAAGCTACTTTAATTCAAAACGGAAGTGAAATAGCTTACGATATTAAGAAAATTCTTATAAAAGAATCAAATCTTGAATATAAAAATACAAAGTCGGATAACAGCATATTAAATATTCTTTCAAGAAATTCAGGTGGAGAGCTAATTTCAGACAAAAATCTCGACGAAA
>JBAZEQ010000298.1:0-2887 GCA_041653855.1 Ignavibacteria bacterium
TCGTCTGGATTCAGGCTTAAAACATACCAGAATGCAGAGAGAAGAAATTTTCGTTTTTGACTTTTGCTTGCTTGTGTTTTAGCTGGATTCCGGATAGGAGCATTCCGGAATGACAGGGGTGTGTGGTTTTTTTGTCTTTACTGTTTTTGGTTGTGTTTTAGCTGGATTTCTGTTGAAACGGTTTTAGATTTGTTTGTGCAAACTGTTTCCAAGGTTAAAGAGGCTGTGTGATAATTATGATATAGTCAATTAATGAAAAACGAAAGCCTTAAAATTCGACTGGATTCCTGCTTTTGCGGGAATGACAAATACAGAAAATCTTATTATCACACAATCTCTAAAACCGTGGGCTATAAAATAAAGAGCGATATGTAATAATTTAATATTTAGTTACTACACCGTAGTTTAGTTACGAGGAGTTTTGATTTATACTCTTATTCGTTCCCAAAGAGGACTTTGGGAACGAGGTTTTATTTCTTTTCTTGAATTGTATCTCCTTCCATATTTAAGTAATTTTGTAAAAAATAATTAATTGGAAGATAAACCTAAAAAGCCTTTAACGGATTTGCTGACGAATCCGCTTTTAAAAACGGACTCAAAATTTATTCAATATTCAGGTCTGGGTGTTCAGCTCTCGGGTACTATACTCGTTTTTTTATTTATAGGTATATGGTTAGATAAATACTTCGAAACGAAGTTTATTTTTACGCTAATTTTTACTTTCATTGGTTTTTTTGGAGGATTTTACAGTTTTTATCTTACTATAAAAAACCTTTCTGAAGAAGAGAAGAAAAGGAAAGAAAAAACAAATTGACACGGAATTTATACAAAAAAGTTTTTGTTAGGAATATATTGATAATTAGTGCTTTATCGTGGATAATCCTGTTTTTAATTTTTTATTTTACAAAGATTCGGATACCGGTTTCGGAAGTTTTAACATCATGGATAATTTGTTTAGTAAATTTTATTATAGGAGTAAAACTGTTTTTAATATCTCTTGATAAACCAAACAAGCAGTTTATGTTATTATCACTTGGAAGTATGATTATACGGTTATTTGTGATTATTTTAGTGGTTTTGGTATTGATTGCTGTCTTTAAGTTTCAAAAAAATTATTTTATATTATCTCTTTTAGGGTTCTATTTTTTATATCTTATTTTCGAAATATATATATTGAATAAAATTAAAGAGCTTTAACCGCAAAGTACGCAAAGGTTAACGCAAAGGAACGCAAAGAAAAAAATATTTTATTGAAATTTAATACTTATTTTAAGTTACATAAAAATTGTTGAATATTAGGAAAATTATATACTTTAGTTTTTTTATTTTACTTTTTACTGCAAAAATTTCATTTTCAGAAGAACCACAGAAAAAGGGTGATTCGCATTCGGAAAGCGGAGAAAATTTCGATATAATCGAGAAAGTTGTTGACCACAATTATGTTGATTTTTATTTTTTGGGTAAACTTCCTTTGCCGAAATTTCCACCCGTTCACATCGGAGGTATGACAATCGATTTTTCGATTACAAAAAGTTTATTTATGATGATATTGTCCTCGGGAATTTTGATTTTGGTATTGATGAGGGCAGTTTCTATAAATACTAAGAACAAAGTACCGAAAGGTATAGGGAATTTTATTGAAGTAATAGTCGTATTTATCAGAGACGAGATAGTATATCCTAATATGGGAAAAGAGGGTCTGAAGTTATTACCGTTTTTCCTGACAGTTTTCTTTTTCATTTTATTTGCAAACTTTATAGGGCTTGTGCCGTTTATGGCTCAACCTACGAAGAACATAAATGTAACGACAGGTTTGGCATTGATTACATTTTCAACAACACAGATAATGGGTATGAAGAAAAACGGAGTGATTGGATATTTCAAAGGACTTGTTCCGCATGGTGTGCCTGTATTTGTTTTGCCTATTATGATTATTGTAGAGTTTATCGGATTATTCACAAAACCTTTTGCACTTTTGATGAGGTTATTTGCTAATATTACAGCGGGTACGATTATTGTTTTATCATTAATAGGATTGATTTTCATTATGAAGTGGGCAGGTGTTATAATTGCAGTACCATTTGCGTTATTTATAGATTGTCTTGAAATATTTGTAGCCTTATTACAGGCATATATTTTTACGATGCTTTCGTGCATATTCATAAATATGGCGATGCATCAACATTAAAAGATTTTTTTATTTTTATTAATTTTATTTTAAGGAGAAATAATTAATGGATTTAGCTTATTTAGCAGCAGGAATCGGAGCAGGATTAGTTGTAATCGGTGCCGGTTTTGGTATCGGTAAAATAGCCGCCGCCGCAATGGATGCAAGCGGAAGAAATCCAACTGCACTTGGTGATATCAGGACATCTATGATTATTGCAGCAGCTCTTATAGAAGGTGTTGCTTTATTCGGTCTTGTTATTTGTATACTTCTTGCGATTAAGAGTTAATGCAGGAAAATTTTATTTTAAATTTACATAAGCTATGATATATTATATTTCATTGCTTCTAAATAATTTTTGTATTCTTTTACTGAGCGAAGAAGGTCACGAAAAACCTTCTCTACTTTCGGTAAATCCGGGATTAATAATCTGGACAATAATCATTTTTGTTCTATTATTAATACTATTAAAAAAAATTGCCTGGGGTCCGCTGATAAAAGCTCTTAATAACAGGGAAGATACTATAAAAACTTCTCTTGAAAATGCAGAAAAGCAGATGAAAGAGTCGCAGGAATTATTGGAGCAGAACAAAAAGGTGCTTTCAGAAGCCAACGCACAAGCACAGAAAATTATTACAGAAGGCAGGGAGATTGCGGGTAAACTGCGTGATGATATTGTGAATAAAGCTAACGAAGAATCGAGAAAAGTAGTTGAACAGG
>JBAZEQ010000299.1:0-2825 GCA_041653855.1 Ignavibacteria bacterium
TTAAATAAGCAGGAATCAATCCTGTTTGCCAGTCGTTACAGTGGATAATATCGGGTGACCATTGAAGGTATTGTAAGGAAACAAGAACTGCTTTCTGGAATAGAATAAATCTCTCGTCTTCATCGGAGTCATTAGTATATACTTTTTTTCTGTAGAAGTATTCAGGACAATCCACAAAATACACATCAATAGAAGTATTGTTCAATTTGCAGGTTTGAAGGCTGAAAGAAACCGATTTCTTCCCTATTTCCACTTCAATATTCATTATTTTTTCTACCGGTTTGATATTATACTTCACAGTATCGATTAAACCATAAAACGGTATAAAAATTTTCACCTCATACCCGAGTGCGGCAAGAGCAAGAGGTAAGGAACCGCTTACATCAGCAAGTCCACCGGTTTTAATAAAAGGGTCGCATTCGCTTGAAACAAAACAAATTTTCATTTTTTTCGTATTTATTTCCTGATAGTAAAATATGATTGAATTAACAAATAATAATGTAAAATATTAATATGTATGTAAAAATGAAATGAAGTAATTGAACAATCATTGACTTGTTATTAAGTATTGATTTTAGTAAAATTATAGATTGTAATAATCAAATATTTAATAATAAAATGAAGAGAAAATATTTTTTTTATGGTTTTAACCTGTTAGTAATAGCATTTATAGCGTTAATTATTGGTTGCTCGAGCAAAAAAAGGGATGTCATTGCAGAAATCGGCGATGAAAAAATTTATTTGTATGAATTCGAGAACCAATATTTAAAATCAATAGGTAATAATCTCGATACTGCAAAGAATAAATCTCTTGCGGAACGAAAAGAATATCTTGATTTAATGATTAAGTTCAGACTTAAGGTTAAAGATGCAAAGGATAAAGGCTACCTCAATTCACCTGAAATACAAAAAGACTTAGCCGATTACAAAAAGAATTTCATCTCTACTTTTTTGATTGACAAAGAAGTTGTAGAGCCACATATTAAAGAGTTATGGGAAAGAAAGAAATTTGAAATCAGGGCTTCGCATATTTTAATAAACCTTCCACAGACAACGACCCCGGAGGATTCGATAAAAGCATTTTTAAAAGCTGATACAATTATAAAAAGGCTTAAGAAAGGTGAAGATTTTGAAGTTGTAGCAAGAGAAATGTCCGATGACCAATCTGCCAAAACAAATGGAGGAGATTTATATTATTTTACAGCAGGAATGACAGTTCCGGAATTTGAAGATGCAATTTACGATTTAAAAGTCGGTGAATACACAAAGAAACCCGTAAGAACAATGTTTGGACTTCATATAGTAAAATTAACCGACAAGAAAAAAAGGAACGAAAGTATAAGAGCCGCACATATTCTAATTCAGGATATAAAAGATAGTACAGGAAAGGTAATAGATTCCATTACACCATATAATAAAGCAAAAGATATATTAGCCAGAATCAGAAACGGTGAGGATTTTTCGAAATTAGCAACAGAGTTATCCGAAGACCCGGGTTCAAAACCAAAAGGCGGTGATTTAGGATTCTTCGATAGAAGAAGGATGGTACAGTCATTTGACAGCACTGCTTTTTCTTTGAAGGTTGGGCAGGTATCTGATGTAATAAGAACACCTTTCGGATGGCACATAATAAAATTAATCGAAGTAAAAGAATACCAGCCATACGACAAACAAAAAGAGGGATTAAAATCGGAATTCAAGAGGAGTCCAAGTTATAAGCAGACATATATGAAATTCCTCGAAGAAGTAAGAAAAGATTATAAATTTGAGTATGTTTTAGATGGATTAAATTATTTTGCTTCTAAATTCGATTCCAATAAAACTTTTAATGATTCAAAACTCGATAGTATATTTAGCGACCAGGATAAACAAAAAGTTCTTGCTACATATAAAGGCGGAGATATAAAAATAAATGATGTCGTACAATATTTTAATGTGAATAAAGAATACGCTTCCAATGGAGCAAACTATGAAGCAGTAAAAAAAATCATAGCAGGATGTTCCGAAACACCAATATTAAATCTTCTCGCGGTAAAGGAAAAGATAGAAAAGGATGAAGATTACATCGACTTATATAATGAATACGAAAACGGGTTACTGAGTTTCAAAATTGACCAGGAAGAACTCTGGAGTAAGATAAAAATAACAGATCAGGACATTCAAACATATTACGAAGCTAACAAACAAAAATATACGATTACGGAAAATAATGAGCAAAAATTCAGAGCAGTCGATGAAGTAAAATCAGAGATTTCGCAAACTTTACAACAGGAAAAATTTAAAGAACTCGAGAAAAATTATATCGATGGTTTGAAACAAAAATATCCTGTAAAGATATACGATAATATATTAGAAAAAGCGTTTAAGAACTAAGCATTTTAAATTTCATCCTTGTTCCCGGTTATTTATCGGGAACAAGGATTTATTAATATTTAAGGGACTTCAACACAGTCTCATTCTTTTTATGGTATACAGAAAAATAACAATATCGGTATTTTTAGTTTTCATATTAGTAACATTCGCTACTAAATGCTTCTCTCAAAAAGAAGGTGACAGAATTTTAGCAATAGTAGGTTATGATATTATACTTGAATCAGACCTTCAGTACCAGATTCAATTATATGCGAGACAAAATCAATTAACACAGATAAACCCATTGATAGCCCAGCAAATATTCCAGCAACTGCTCACCGAAAAAATAATTTATGCAAAAGCCGAGCAAGACAGTATAATGGTAAAAGAAGATGAAGTCGGGAAAGAACTTGAATATAGAATAAAAAACATGGTTGACCAGGTTGGTTCTGAAAAGAAAGTGGAAGAAATAT
>JBAZEQ010000300.1:0-2812 GCA_041653855.1 Ignavibacteria bacterium
CCCGCCGATAATATGATTGATAAATATATCTACGAAAAAATTATGATGGAAATTATTGAACCGACACTTATGGGAATGGAAAAAGAAGGCAGAAAATATAAGGGATGTTTGTACTGCGGACTGATGATTACGAATAATATTAACGGTATACTCGAGCCGTATGTTATCGAGTTTAACGCAAGATTCGGAGACCCGGAAACGCAAGCGGTTTTACCACTTATCAAATCAGATTTTCTTAAATTACTTATCGATTCGGCAGATGAGAATATTAGTAATTATAATCTGGAAATTCATAACAAATATTCCTGCTGTGTTATATTAGCTTCAAAAGGCTATCCTGATAAATATGAAACTAATAAAATGATAAAAGGTTTGAAAGAGAAAAGTAATGATGTTTTTGTTTTTCATTCCGGGACAAAATATTCCGAAGACAGAAAAAAGGTTTTAACAAACGGGGGCAGGGTTCTTTCCGTTGTCGCTCTTAACGAAATATCTATGAAAGAAGCAATTTCGAAATGCTATAATGAAATTGGTAAAATTGAATTCGATAATATGTATTTCAGAAAAGATATTGGCTCCAAATATAAAATTTCCGATAACATATCTAATTAAACTAACAATATAAATAATCGGCTAATGAACATTTTAGTAACGGGCGGTGCAGGTTTTATAGGCTCACACATAGTAGACAGATATATAAAAGATGGTCATAAAGTAATAATTTTAGATAATCTTTCTACGGGATATTCGAAAAATATAAACCCTAAAGCAATTTTTTACAAAATCGATATTTGCAGTAAAAAAATCGAAGAGATTTTTAAAAAACATAAAATCGATGTTTTGAATCATCACGCGGCTCAGGTCGACTTAAGACTCTCCCTTACAAATCCGCAGGAAGATGCGAAAATTAATATAGAAGGCTCCTTAAATCTCTTTCAAAATGCAGTTAAATATAAAATAAAAAAAGTAATTCTCGCATCTACAGGAGGGGCAATCTATGGAGAGCAGGAATATTTTCCCGCTGACGAAAAACATAAGACAAATCCCCTATCACCATATGGAATTGCAAAACTTACAGTCGAGAATTATCTCGAATTCTTTCACAGGTATTATGGTTTAAATTACCTGTGCTTAAGATATAGCAATGTCTATGGTCCCAGGCAGTTACCCAAAGGTGAAGCGGGCGTCGTAGCTGTTTTTTGTAAAAAGATATCAAAAGGTGAACAACCCGTTATCAATGGCAAAGGAACAAATACGAGAGACTTCGTTTTTGTGGATGATGTCGTTAATGCGAATTTTAAAGCTCTGGCTTTAAAAAAAAATATTACTCTGAATATCGGTACCGGTAAAGAAACTTCCATAAATAATATATTCGGATTAATCAATAATTATTTCGGGAATAAAGTGAAAGAAAAACACGGTAAAGAGATTAAAGGTGAACAAAAAAGAAGTCTTCTGGATAATAGGTTAGCTAAGTATCTCCTAAAATGGAAACCAATGTATGATATTAAAGATGGAATTGGATTAACCTGTAAATACTTCGAAAAAAATAATTAGAAAATTATAACAGAAAATACTTGAAAGACTTAGCAGGTAAAATATTAGCAGGTGATAAAAGAGCCATTGCAAAAGGTATCAGCATAGTCGAAAACGAAGAGAAAGCAAGCACGGAACTTCTTAAAATATTATTTCCACATACAGGAAAAGCATATAAAATTGGAATAACCGGACCACCCGGTGCCGGAAAATCTACCATCACAAATTGTTTAATAAAAATATTAAACGATAAAGATTATAAAGTAGGTGTAATTGCAGTTGACCCTACAAGTCCCTTTACAGGGGGTGCATTGCTTGGAGATAGAGTCAGAATGTCGGAATCAGGTTTGCTCAATAATGTTTTCATTCGCTCTATGGCTACTAGAGGCAGTCTCGGAGGTCTTAGTAAAAATGTTATAGAAGCCTGCGATATACTGGATGCATCGGGAAAAGATTTTATCATAATAGAAACTGTAGGTGTTGGTCAGTCCGAACTCGATATTGCACAAACTGCCGATACTACAGTCGTTGTCCTCGTTCCCGAATCGGGAGATTCAGTGCAGGCTATGAAAGCAGGTTTGATGGAGATTGCGGATGTTTTTGTATTGAATAAATCAGACCGGGAAGGTGCAGACCGTATCGTTACAACATTAAAAAATATTCTGCACTTAAAATCCCCTTCCGAAAACAGACCTGAAATAAAAGTCCTGAAAACTGTTGGTATCAAAAACGAAGGAATTGAAATATTACTCGATGAAGTTCTATTTCAAAAATCACATCTTGAAAAAACAGGAACGCTGGATATATTACACAAAGAACATCTTAAAAGAAAAATTCATAATTTGGTTAATAATAAACTTCACTCTACATTCTGGAATAGTAATAACTTAAAAATACTATCCGATAATTTAGATAATATTTTCCGAAAAAATATCGATCCTTATACATTTGTGGAAAAAATAACAACAGGTTACAAAATCTAAACAGTAAAAGTGTCTTTTATATGTTTATCTAATAATTTTATATCTATAGGCTTCTCCAGAAATGCTACGACATTAAGTTCTGATATTTTATCCTTTAAATTATTAAAAGCCGACATAAGAATAAACGGTATTTTCGTTTTAAAACTCTCATTTATACACGCAAGTTCGATACCATTGATATGCGGTAAATAGTTATCCGAAATTACAAGGTCAGGTATTTCTTTTTTCATCAATTCGAGCCCCTTAAACCCATCGTTAGATGATAAAACCGTATATCCTGATTCCTCGAGGTA
>JBAZEQ010000301.1:0-2802 GCA_041653855.1 Ignavibacteria bacterium
ATCTGGTGGTTACTGGGCAGTATTTGTTACCAATGCATCGGAACAATTCGGGATAAATATAAGGGCAACCGTTACAACAACAGTTCCGAATTTTGTTAGGGGTGCGGTTGTACCGGTAACACTGCTTTTTGAGTTTTTGCGTAATTATACAGGAATAGTTTATTCAGCTCTTTTCGTGGCAATACTGACCATTATAATTGCATTTTTCTCCGTACGGAGATTAGAAGAAACATACGGAAAAGATTTGAATTATATAGAGGTGAGTTAGGTAAAGTATTAATTGTTTATTATATGCCGCTCCTCCGGAGCGGGAGTTTGTGATGAATTCCTGTGTTATAAACATATTGCTACTCTGTAGCAAAAGAACAAACCATATTTTCATACTGGAAGTTAGGGATTTCAGTGCAAAAGAAAGAAATCGGGTTTTCCATACGGAAGTTATTAATTTTGCAATAAAAAGCCGGAACAATCTTCCCTTGACTTTTGCTAAAATATACCATATTTTTATATGGCTTATTTTATAAAGGTATGAATAATTTAATTTCCGAAAAAATCGAAGTGATAGCATATTTTCACAACCTAAATCTCGAAATATTGAGGTTCAAATGGAAAGACGATATTTTCAATGTTACTAAGATAAACTCTCACTGGAGAATACCGTCAGGCAACGGTTATGAATATCACTACACCGTAACCTGCTTCAGGCAGTGTGTGGTATGTGAACTTTCGTTTAATTTAAATGATTTTCAATGGGAGCTTGTGCAACTGCACAATATTCAGTAGAAAAAAGAAAAACTACAAAAATCTTAACGACTTTTGTAGTTTTCTTCAAACTCAAGACATAATTACGGAAGCATAACAGCACAGGCAATTGCGGTTGTCCACAATCCGTTTTTATCACCTTCAGCCGATTGAGTTATATTAAATGATTTAAATATTTTTCCGCTTTGCTTATAGACTTGCTCTCTTTCGTTCCATGCCGTTTCCGAATCAAACTCCACACCAAGTGTAGTTGCAAGCATAGTAGCTGCGAGGTCTTCCGCATAATCGCCGGCAATTTTTTCAGTTTCACCGAAAGGATGATGTTCGGAAATATATCCATAGTGGCTATCATCCGAAGGAAGAGCAACACCGATTGAAGAGGCAATTAACCTGTTCGGTTCATTTGTAAAATTTCTTGCCATAACAACAAACGTAATCTGCCCGGGTTCTAGTAATGCCGTTCCCTGCTCTCTTGTAACCCTTTTACACCCCGGAGGATATATACTCGATACCATCACAAGATTCAATTTTTCTATCCCTGCATTTCTCAAAGCCATTTCAAAAGACTGCAAATAATCTTTATGTCTTCCGACCCCCTTCGTAAAAAATATTTTTGATGGTTTGAACAATTTTTATCTCCTTTCTGGAATATTACCGAATTTTAAACAATAGTGTTATTTTATTATTTTTAAAAATTTTCTTTTGCCGACTTTTAATACGAATTCATTTTTAAAGTCTATAATATAATTTATATCTTCAACTTTTTCACCATCAATACTGACTCCACCCTGCTCGATTAATCTTCTCGCATTTCCTTTTGAATCGGTTAACTTTGTCAGCATTAGAAGGTCTATAATCTTAATACTGTTTTCTTCCAATTTAAATTCCTCTAAATCATCAGGGATTTCTTTTTTTATAAAGATTTTATCAAATTCTTCTACTGCTGATTTTGCAGTTTCTTCATTATAATATAATTTAACAAGTTCGTATCCGAGTTTCCGTTTTGCATTACGGGGATTATTAGATGGTTCTTCTAATTCATTTTTTATATTCTTTAACTCCCGGGGTAATAAGCGAGTTGCAAGTTCAAAGTATTTATAAATCAACACATCCGGAATGCTCATTGTTTTTCCGAATATATCTTTGGGAGCATCCGTAATTCCGATATAATTGTTTAATGACTTGCTCATTTTTTCGCTTCCGTCAGTTCCTTCAAGCAGAGGCATTAATACAACAACTTGCGGTTCCTGCCCGAATCTTTTTTGCATATCTCTTCCCATAAGGTTATTGAATTTCTGGTCAGTTCCCCCGAGTTCAACATCCGCTTTTACGGCATAAGAGTCATATCCTTGCATAACAGGATACAGTATTTCGTGTGCACCTATTTCCTGTTGTTCTTTTAGCCTGTTAGTAAAATCATCTCTTTCAAGTATTCTCTGAATAGTAAACTTGCTTAGAATTTCAATCAGGTTATGCAGGTCAAGCTTACCAAGCCATTCAGAGTTATAAACAATATTAGTTTTATTTTTATCGAGAATATGTATAGCCTGTTGGAAATATGATTTTCCATTTTCCCTTGTTTCTTCGAAAGTAAGTTGAGGTCTTGCTTTTTTCTTTCCGGTCGGGTCTCCCACCATTCCTGTAAAATCACCAATTATAAGAATTGCCTTATGCCCGAAATCCTGAAATTCACGAAGTTTATTTAAAACAACCGAATGTCCAATATGCAAATCCGGTCTCGATGGGTCACAACCGAGCTTAACGTTTAGCGGTAATTTTGTTTTTATTGATTTTTCAAGTTTACGGACAAGTTCTTCTTCGGGAATTATTTCTACAGTTCCTTTTCGAATAACATCCATTTGTTCGTTTAATGTTGCTGTCATATTATATTCTCTTTAATTTCCTTTCTGTTTCTCTTTGTTTTATTGATTGTCTTTTGTCATACATTTTTTTACCACGTGCGATTGCCATTTCAATTTTAACAAGTGAATCCTTAAAATAAATTTTCGTAGGTACTATGGTCAATCCTTTTTCTTCGAG
>JBAZEQ010000302.1:0-2783 GCA_041653855.1 Ignavibacteria bacterium
ATTTAAAAGAAGTGCAAGGACAGGGTGTTACCGGTTATATATTGAATTCATCCGTTTCTCTGGGGTCTTTTTCTTTTGTTACCGGTAAAAAAGATATTGAAATGTTTTCGGGTGAAGACAAATCTTCGAAAGTATATTACGCTGTTGACAACCGTGTGCTTGGAGTGTTTCTCGTTAATAATTTATACAGGGAAGGGCTAAATAAAACTGTTTCGGAATTTAGAAAACAATATGATGTGCATTTGCTTTCGGGTGATAACGAAAATGAAAAATTCAACCTATCACTTATTTTTAAAACAGTTTCCAATATGCATTTTAATCAATCGCCCGAAGATAAGCTAAATTACATACTTCGTTTACAATCGGAGGGCAAAAGAGTTTTAATGATAGGTGATGGTTTAAACGATGCCGGGGCTATAAAACAAAGCGATGTCGGTATTTCTGTTTCAGAAGATATTTCGGGGTTTTCTCCATCCTGCGACGGTATATTAGATTCGGAAAGTTTTACTATGTTACCGGAAATGATTTCGTACTCAAAAATGAGTATGAAAATTATATATATGAGTTTTGCTTTTTCTGTTTTATATAATATCGTTGGTCTATATTTTGCAGTTAGCGGAATGCTTTCGCCTCTTTTTGCGGCTGTTTTAATGCCGGTAAGTTCCGTATCTGTAGTTTTGTATTGTGTGCTTGCTTCTAATTATACGGCAAAGAAAAAGTTAAATAAAAAGAAAGTATAAAAATGTCAATTATTATTATTCTGATTATTATTAGTCTTTTAGTTGCGGCAAGTTTTCTGGTGGCATTTTTATGGGCTGTTAAATCGGGACAGTATGAGGATAGGTACACACCATCCGTAAGAGTACTGTTCGATGAGGAAAAGAAAAATGAGTAGAATATTAAAATTATTAAAAAATAAATTTAAATATTAGATATGAAAAAGAAAATTATAAAATTCGACCCGAGTGTAGCAATACACGACTACTTGGTCTTTGGAGAATTCGGTGATGTAAATCCCTCCATTACGGATTCCTCCACATTCACATTTCTCAGTACGGATAAAATGAAAGAAGTGTTCGAACACGAAATCGAAGGGTGCTTTCTTTATTCGCGACACTGGAATCCGATAAACAAATATTTATCGGGTGCACTTGCAAGGTTCGAAAATACCGAATCCGCACAGGTTACAGCTTCCGGAATGGGCGCAATCAACTGTGCCGTTATGCAAATTTGTAATACCGGTGATGAAATTATATCGAGCCATACAATTTACGGAGGAACATATGCTTTATTTAAAAATTTCCTTCCAAAATTTGGGATAAAAGTTAATTTTATCAATATGACCGATTTAGACGCTCTAAAAAAATCTATTACAAAAAAAACCAAAATGATTTATTGCGAGACAATCAGTAATCCCTTACTTGAGATTGTAGATATTCCTGCCATATCCAAAATTGCAAAAGAAAATAATCTGAAATTTGTTATAGATAATACTTTTGCTCCTATGATTGTTTCGCCTAAAAGACTCGGCGCTGACATTGTAATACACAGTATGACAAAATACATTAACGGTACAAGCGATTGCGTCGCAGGGTGCATTTGTTCTACAAACGATTTTATTGCTTCCATAAACGATGTAAACTCCGGTGCGAGTATGCTGCTTGGAGCGGTTTTAGATAGTTATCGTGCCGCAAGCATTTTAAAAAATCTGCACTCGCTGCATTTAAGAATGCAAAAACATAGCACCAATGCCGCTTATTTTGCAAAGCAGTTTAAGAAACTCGGATTAACAACCTATTACCCGGGATTTCCCGAACACAAGCAATATAATCTTCTGAAAAGTATTATGAATGAGGGATTTGGATTTGGCGGAATGGTGGCAGTTGACATAAAGAATGAAAAGAAAGCAAATAAATTTATGATGATGATGCAGGAAGAGAGGGTGGGTTACCTTGCTGTCAGTCTCGGATATTTCAAAACACTTTTCAGTTCGCCAAGTCACAGCACTTCTTCCGAAATTCCGGAAGATGAGCAAAAGGAAATTGGACTTGGTAAAGGTCTGGTAAGATTTTCCGTTGGATTAGATAATAATATAGAAGAAAGTTTTGCACGCGTGGAAAAATGCCTTAGAAAGTTAAAAATAATTTAGTTCGTTGAGCTTATTATGGCTGCATAGTCTGTAAAGTATGAGTGAAAAAGAATTTTTTTGAAGTTACTATAGTTTAGATATTAAAGTTTAGAATTTATATTGTGAGTTAGTAAAGGAAAAAAATGTTTTAATATTAATCATATTTTTTAATTTTTTGTAAATTATATGTCAGATACTTTTACCGATAATTTGACTATAGAAAAATTCAGCTACGACAACAAAATAGTCAAATATTTTACTATCGCTACGATAGTTTGGGGGGCGGTCGGGTTACTTGTCGGGATATTACTGGCGTTTCAGCTGTATTTTCCTGCTTTAAGCTTCAACCTGCAATACTCAACATTCGGAAGAATTCGTCCTGTGCATACAAATGCTGTTATATTCGCTTTTGTGGGCAATACAATTTTTATGGGTGTGTACTATTCTTTACAAAGACTCTGCAAAGCGAGAATGTATAGCGACTTGCTTGGCAAACTTCATTTCTGGGGATGGCAGTTGATAATTGTACTTGCCGCTTTAACCCTTGTACTTGGATTCACAACAAGCAAAGAATATGCAGAACTCGAATGGCCTATCGATATCTTAATTACTATCGTATGGGTAATCTTTGGAATTAATTTTTTCGGTACTATCG
>JBAZEQ010000303.1:0-2683 GCA_041653855.1 Ignavibacteria bacterium
TAGAATTTTACAGAATGGTTAACATATTATTATGAGTGAACTGAAAGCAGTTAAGTTAGTTAAGGAATATAAAAAACGTGTTGTTGTTAATGATGTTTCCCTGAATGTTAAACAGGGAGAAATTGTAGGATTATTAGGACCAAACGGCGCCGGAAAAACTACTACTTTCTATATGATTTGTGGTATGGTTAAACCTAAATCAGGAGAAATAGAACTCGACGGTGAAAATATTTCTAAGTTTCCTATGTATAAAAGGGCAAAAGCCGGTATTGGTTACCTGCCGCAGGAAGCCTCCATATTTAGAAAAATGACCATTAGGCAGAATATTACTTCCGTTTTGCAGTTTATGAAATTGGATAAAAATGAAATTGAAATAAGATGCGATAAACTTTTGAAGGATTTTAATATAGATAAAATCGAAGACTCAAAAGGGTATATGCTTTCGGGTGGCGAGCGAAGAAGAACGGAAATTGCACGTGCACTTGCATCCGACCCCAAGTTTATTTTGCTCGATGAACCGTTTGCCGGTATTGACCCGATTGCCTCCGAAGAAATTATGAAAATGGTTTCGAAGTTAAAGGATAGGGGAATAGGTGTCTTAATTACAGACCATAATGTCCACGAAACATTATCCATTGTGGATAGAGCTTATATTTTAATAGAAGGAAAAATTTTCCGTTCGGGAAATGCAACTGTTTTAGCTAATGATGATATGGTGAAAAAATTATATCTTGGTGAAAATTTTTCTCTTGATAGATATTTATTGGATTTTAAAGATAAGAAGTAATTAAAATAAATATTTAATCTTTTCCAAATAGTCGTGAGAAAAATCCCTTCTTTTGTCCGGGTAGTACTATTCCGTTTTTCAACGCAAGTTCCTTTACATAATTTATTGATTCCATATTGGGCATTAAAGTAATCCATCCGTGCATAGTCAGTGCCGTCAGTTGACCCAGCGGTCCTTCTTTCATATTATTTATTAGAAGTTCATCGAGCTTCTGCGGGTCATCTTTTAATTTTGTATAATCGAAACTGCAATTTGCACACAAATATTTTCCCTGTAATTGCTGTACCAGTCCGGTTTTCCCACACCCCGGACATTTAACGTAAATCGTGGATTTCGTCATTAATTTATTTTTTTGATGCTTTGTCGCTAACTGTTTTCTTTTCAATTGATTTCTGCGGCTCTTTTGTAGTAGTCCCACCTGTGGTATCTATTACCTTACCTGTACTCTTTTTTGTGTGTGAATGCTTATTCTTATAATCAGTCTGGTAAAAACCGCTTCCCTTGAAAATCACTCCTGCACCACCGCTTATAAGCTTCTTTAACTTGCTTTTTCCGCAGTTCGGACATTTTTTAAGTGGCTCATCTTTTATTGATTGCATCACTTCAAATTCGTGATTACAATTATCACATTTATATTCGTATGTCGGCATATTTTATTTTAAAAATTTATCTTTTGCTTTTTTGTATTCTTCTTCTGTTATTAATCCGAGTTCAAGAGCCTTTTTTAACTCTTTTAATCTTTCTAAACTTATTTTTTCATCTATATGCTCATCGCTATCCTTTAATGTCTTGGTCTTATCGCTTCCTGTCATTACATCAATTTTTAAGACCCGCTTAAAACCGTCTCCGCATAATTGTGAAAAAGAATCAAGATTTTTCTTCATTGACTTTACTTTCTTGATAAAGTCGTCTTTTTCATCTGGGTGAATTTTGTTTTCTATATCTTTTGCAAAATTTCTTACTATTTGATATTGATATGTCTCTTTTTTCTTCTTCGCCTGTCCTGAGATTTCAAATTCCTCGAGCTTAAATATATTTTCATAGTAATATTCGAATATAACCAGCATTTCGGGTAGGTTATTCTTCGCTACAAGCTCATTCTGTATTTTTTCGGCTTTGTGTATAATTTCATACCTTAACGCATCTTTTCCCTGCTCTTCAAAAAGTCGGCTTATCAATCTCGATTCAATTCCAAGTTGCTCGGTTCTTGTTACCGTTATACCTTCCTGACGTGTATATTTATAAATTGCAACTCTGTCTCCTGTATCGGAATTGACATCACTGACTATATCGAATAACCCGAATATCAAACCCATAATGTATGCTTTATATGATTCATCCAATCTCTTCTTTTCATCCGAATTGAGTGGAATAATATCGTTGTAAATATAATAATTCTTATCTATGTGTAAATCTATATTATGATTTTTTGATAAATGCTTGTAGTATCTTTTCATTTCATCGGATATCGTGTATGAATAGAAAAGAGGGAATCCTGCCCATTCTGTGTAGAAAGTTATTGATGAGTTATCGGCTGAATCCTTGAACTCTACTGCATCTCCAACTATAGAGTAAATCAGGTTTCTGAATTTTGTAAATGAATTTGTATTAGTCTTTACACCAATATAAAATTTCTTTGCCGATTCTTCGAGTTTAAATCTTCCCGGCTCTTCGAATACTTTTAACCACGGATATGCCTGTGATAGCATTCCCCTTATTTTGGATTCGCTTCTCAATGTGTCTTTCTCAAATAAAATATCCGTGATATTATAATCGTCTTTTATTTTTTCGAATTGCTTCTTGGCAAAAGTTAACATTTTTTCTTCTACAGCTTTGGTATCACTGTTCTTCAAAATATTTACGATGTCAGTTATATCGAGTGCATCTAATTCTTTT
>JBAZEQ010000304.1:0-2652 GCA_041653855.1 Ignavibacteria bacterium
GTCAAATAATCGGCTATTGCATAGTATATTTGTTCTTCAGTCATTTTCTTTATTCTTAATTCCTCGTACTCTGTCGCTGATAACATTTTTGTTTCGGGATGTGTTAATGCCTTTGCTGTTTCCGGGTACTTTTCAACTGCATCAGAATTTATATTTGCATACTTCCTGTAATCCAATGCACTTAATTCTTTTACTCCTTCAGGAATTCTAACTCTGTTTTCTTTTTTCTTCATTTTTCTTTATCTTTTAGATATTGTAAAATGTATTCGCTATCTTCAATTTCTTTTGCTTTTGCCATTGCTTCACACATAAAAGATAGAGATTTGTATAATAAATCAGGAACATTTTTTTTATCAACAATACAATGTTGTATTTCTGATTTCTTATCTCTGTAAGAATAATATATTTTATCTTCTTCTTTATTCATTGTGTATATTTTATGAAAATTATCATTCCAACAATAAAAATTACTATAAGCATTATAAATAATACTATCGGAATAATTGTTGGTTTTGAGTATAAATAATGTCCGTAACTGCATTCACCCCACAACCTGCAATTTATACAGGTCTTTTCATCCGGTTTTTCAAATCCTTTTCTACACTTCAAGTTTAATTTCCTTTTCCGATAACGGTTTACTTAATAAATCTTCAATCTGACAAAGTTTACTTACTACAACTGCATTATCTTTATTCATATTTCGTATTTCTACCATAAGATTTTCAATGTTGATTAATTCTTCTTCGTTTAATATCCATATTTTTGAAGTAAGTAAAACATCGTCCCCATAGACCTTTTGCATCGTCTCACTTGCTTTGCTTCTGCTATCATCTATTGTTAATTCAAAACAATTAGTTATCTTCACTATTGCTCTTACAATCATTTCTCCCCTGATTAAGCTGAGAACTTCTTTCCTTTCTTTTTGAAGAAATTTATTTGGGATTTTATGAAATACTTTTATAAACATAATGGTTTATTTTAAACTGTTTTTTATGAAATTTCTTACATCTTCTGCTATTTGTAAAAGTTCTGTTTTTTCATCCTCTGAAAGCAATGAAGATTTTTTTAATGCACTAATCTGAGAATCAAGAATATCTTCTTTGAATGTTTTTTTTATGTTAAATTTGAAATTCATAAATGCTTCGGATTTGCTTTCTTCTTTCTTCTCAGTTTTTGTTTCTTTCTGTCCGAATAAGTTTTCCGGTATTTCCTGAGATTCATCGGCAGGGTCCGAAGGTATATCCTCGAATTCAGCTTCGATAGGTACTTCTTCGTTTGCTGTGTATTCCGATTTTTCTTCGGTATGGATGCTCTCTCCGGTTGTTAATAAATATTTACTTAGTTCCTCTCCTTCATTTAGCATTTCCATTTTCATATTATCCTGGATAAGCTGCTTTGCAGTTCTTAATTGCCTGAGTTCCCACAAATTATATACTCTGTCCGGTCTTTTTATTTTTGTTATACTTAATACGAAAGTTAGTGCTTTTGCTCTTGTCTCTCCATTTTCATCGTTTTCATATCTTATGAATTCTTTTATTGCTTCGAGTTGAGTTCTAATGTTATCCGCACTGTGAACTGAACTGCTATGGAAGAAATAAAGATACGGATTAATTGCTGTCCCTGTTTTCGGATTGAGAATGAATGCTTTAAGGTACATATCACATTTACAAACTTTACTCGATAGTTTCTTTTCTTTCAACTCTTTTGCATCACGTTCAAAGAATTTATGTTTTTTACATATACATTCCGTTGGAATTCCTGTTGCTTTATATTGTATTCCTTCAATATCTTCGTTTAAATAGTTTATACATTCTTCGCCATCGCATTTTCTTATTTTCACCTGGTTACATCCCCAAACATTCATATCATCGTTAAAGAAATCTTCAAAACGATTTGAAGGAAATGCAATAAATAAAGATTTACAGTTTTTACCGTAATACTTTATTAGTTCCTCGTAATAAACTTCTCCGGTTTCGGGATTGTGAAATACAAAGTGGTCTGTTTTTTTCATCTGCTCTTTTTTCGGGTCCTTGCTTGAAAATCCCATATACCCGGTTGAAATTCTTCTCCTTTGGTCTATTATATATTTTTTACCAAATGTTTTTCTCATATTATTTAATATTTAAATTTTGAGTAATCGTTTTCTTTCGATTCTTTTTTCTTCATTAACCAATCAGCAAGATATATACTGTTTGTTTCTTTATCAATTTTTATCTGACTAAACGGAACGATAGTCCACTTATCGCTGTCTGTACCATCTTCATTTAAAAACTTAATGTCGTAACTTGCATCATTTGTTCCCATTATTCTGCATCTGTACCGGGAGTATGATGTTTTGTCAAATTCTTTCTTACCATACTGCTCTTTTACCTGTTTTGCATTCGGACAGGTCGCAAAGTGTGATGTGTGCTTTGTGTGGTCGTATTCTAATTCACCTGTGTAGGTTTCGTAATCAATAGGCATCTTCTTCCCTGCTCGTGTTTTTAGCCACTTTATCTCTGCGTTACACCATTTGCAATGAGCTATGTTGTTATTTTCTATTGACATTTTGGTTTTATTGAGTTATCGGATATTTTTTGTAAAGTAAATCTTCGTAATCTATTTTCGCTTTAATGAATTTTTTCTTCTGTTCGCTTTCTATTCTTTTTGAAT
>JBAZEQ010000305.1:0-2651 GCA_041653855.1 Ignavibacteria bacterium
ACTTTTTTAACTTATAAATGTTTTATAACTTTATAAATAAAATTAAAAAAAATATATGAACAAAATCCTAACGATAATAATTTTTATTTTTTTATTTTTAAATATAGCTAATTCTCAAAACGTGAAAAAGATTGTTTACAGTTCTGATGATACAAAAAGTAACTATTTGCAGATATTTACGATGAACGAAGACGGTAGCAACAAAAAACAAATCACAGATTTACCAGCAAACTGCTCAAAACCGAAGTGGTCACCGGATGGAACAAAAATTGTTTTTCATACCGATGATGATAGAATTTTTTTAATAGTAAATGCCGACACTGAGACACCCGAAGAGCCAATATTTATATTCGGCGGTTCGAATCCATCATTTGTCACAGATGGGGAACAAATTATTTTTAACTCTGACCACGATGGTGCATTATCCATTTATATTATTGACCCTGCTGAAGGTGAAGCGTATTTAATTTCAACAATCGGTTATTCAAATCAGCAGATTTTATCGAAAAGCGGAAAATACATTGTCTATTCGGCTTTTTATGATGATAATAAATGTATAATGATGACGGACCTTGAGGATACGACAGATGAAAATACAATACAAATAAGTTTAAACAAAGATGCAAATTTAGTCCCTGATATTTCTTCTGATGCAAATATGGTAGTCTATGCAGGATTTAATAATCAATTAAACGGTACTATCTATCTTTTTGATAACGGCAAAGAAACCCCTCTTACAAAAGGAATTACAAGTTGTAACGTTCCCAGATTTTCTCCCGATGATAAAAAAATTGCTTTCCTATCAATTGGGACAAATACAGTGAAACTTTATGTGATGAATCTCGATGGAAGCAATAAAGAAGCGTTAAATACCAAAGGAGGTAATATAGGAACATACAAATGGATAGACAGCGAAAGAATAATTTACGATGCAGAAAACGGAAAGGATTACCAGATTGGTATTATTAACATTAGCACAGGTAAAAATACCATGTTGACAAGCCAGAGAAACAATTTACACCCAGATATTAATTAAAATATTTTTTGATAATTAAATTAATCGATTTTGAGAGTAACTGAACATTTAGAAAAAGCAAGAAACCCCCTGATAAGTTTTGAAATTATACCACCACTAAGAGGCGGAGATATTAAGCAAATATTCGGAATCATAGATGACCTGGTAAAATATAACCCCCCATTTATAGATGTAACATCACATTCTGCTGAAGTCCAGTATAATGAAACTCCCGAGGGAATAAAGAAAAAAGTCAAACGTAAAAGACCCGGAACCATAGGTCTGTGTGTTGCTATAAAGAATAAATATAACATAGAAGCAGTTCCCCATCTCCTTTGTACGGGTTTTACAAAGGAAGAAACGGAAGATGCTCTAATTGAATTGAATTATCTCGGAATTGAAAACGTCTTAGCAGTAAGGGGTGATGAAAGAGAATATAAAAAGCCGATACCGCAAGGAAAATCGAGTAATGGGTACACAATAGAACTTGTAGAGCAAATTATAAATATGAATAAAGGCATTTACCTCGAAGAAGACTTGCTCGATGCTACGTCAACAGATTTTTGTATAGGTGTGGGAGGATATCCAGAAAAGCATTTTGAATCTCCGAATCTAAAGACGGATATAAAATATTTAAAAGATAAAATCGATGCAGGTGCACATTATATAGTTACGCAAATGTTTTTTAATAACGACCATTTCTATAACTTTGTAAAAATGTGCAGAGAAGCTGGGATTTCCGTACCTATTATTCCGGGAATAAAAATTCTTACAAATAAAAAACATCTTTCAAGCTTACCAAAGGATTTTATTATTGATATTCCAGAAGAGTTATCGGAAGAAATACTGAATTCGGATACCAAGCATACCCAGGAAATAGGTATTGAATGGGCTTTTAAACAGGTAGAAGCATTACTTAACTATGGTGTTCCAGCAGTTCACTTTTATATACTGCAAAATTCAATTCCGATGCAAAAGCTGATAAAAAAATTGAATATATAGTAATTATTATCTTGAAATTGCGATATTTTGTTGATATTTTTGTAAGATGGATTTAATAAAGATTTTAATATTTTATAGTTTTACAAATAAGTTATATAAGTAAATTTTTTAAAAGTGTATCCCCAAAAAGGATACACTTTTTTTTTGTGTATATTATTTAGGATTATGGAATTCAAATACTTTTTATCGCTGTTCAAAAAAAACGAAATAGAAAAAATTGAAAACATAAATTATTTTTACATCGATAGGAAAAAAATTGTAACGTATGTCCCGCTGAACTATGTAGATAAGCTTACTTTCGAAATGTCATTTGCAGGAGCAGGAAAAATCGGGAATTACAATATGTGTTCTTTTCGTATGAAAGGACTCGGAACTTATATTCCCGGCAGCAAGGCAAAACCTTTCAGCGGTAAAGAAGGGAAACTTTCGTATGAGGAAGAAGTCAGACTGGAAGTTGAATGTGACAGAGAAAACCTCGATAATGTTATAGATGCACTACTTGCTAATCACCCTTACGAAGAAGTTGCTTACGAAATTTATGATTTTGAAAAACGCTCAATTATCCCGTCTGCCGGTATTATTACCTTTAAAAAATCTCTGAATTTCAAAGAACTAATATCTAACATAAATAAAA
>JBAZEQ010000306.1:0-2611 GCA_041653855.1 Ignavibacteria bacterium
GAACACTCGGTATAATAAATAAAAAACCTTATGTATAAAAATACATAAGGTTTTGCGGAAGAGGAGACCTGCTTTAGCAGGGAACACTCGGTATAATAAATAAAAACCTTATGTATAAAAATACATAAGGTTTTGCGGAAGAGGAGACCTGCTTTAGCAGGGAACACTCGGTATAATAAATAAAAACCTTATGTATAAAAATACATAAGGTTTTGCGGAAGAGGAGAGATTCGAACTCTCGGTACAGTTTGACCCGTACGACGGTTTAGCAAACCGTTGGTTTCAGCCACTCACCCACCCTTCCGAAGGAGCTGAACTTAATTCAACTTGGAAATTAATAATTTAAACTTGTTTATTCAATATAATTAATTTCACATTAATTACTTATGAAATTTTCCATTATTTCCAAGATTTTATTATTTACATCTAAAAACTTTTTGCTTAAATCTAAAATTAAGTTATAATCTGGTTCATTTTTACTTTTTAATTCCATCTCTGATAATATATCATAAGCAGAGGTAGAGCCAATACCTCCATAAGATGATTTTAATTTATGGGCTATTTCCGATACTCTTTCCCAGTTTTTTTCATCTATAAATTTATTTAAATCATTAATTTCGATTTTCGATTGTTCTTTAAATAATTCAAAAAAAGAATTTAACGTTTCTATATCATCACCCATAATTTGCTTTATTAAATCAAAATTTATTATTTTTTCTTCCATTAGTTTTTATTTATTTAAGAAATTATGTTCTACTAAATCTTTTGTCAAGTTCATCAGTGGTTAATCTGATTATAGTCGGTCTTCCATGCGGGCATACATAAGGTAATGTGCAGGCAAACAGACTATCTATAAGAGCAAGCATCTCCTGCCGGGCAAGCTTATCTCCCGATTTTATTGCACTTCTGCACGCAAAGGATTTTGCAAGATTATCTCTTTTATCGAGATTCAGTTTTAATTCATATTCTTTATACTGGTTAATTAATTCCTGGAATATCTTTTTTTCATCCCCGATTTTTACGTCAGATGGAAGTCCTGTAAGTTCAATTATTTCGCTTTTAATTAATTTAAAATTAAATCCAAGACTTTTTAATTCATCTTTTATAGATTCAACAATTTGATAATCAATTTTCGATAAATTTATTGTAATAGGAATCAATAACTGTTGTGAGAATGCTGCCTGTGAATCCAACATTGACGTTACTTTTTCATATAACACTCTTTCGTGAGCGGCGTGCTGGTCTATAATCATCAAACCGGTTTCAGTCTGATACATTATATATTTATTTTGAAATTGCCAGAGATTAAATTCTTCGGATTCGGTAATTTTGTGCTCGAATAAATTATTCTCCTTTTCCGGCTCTAAAACTTCTTTACTTGTAAAAAGTTCGTTAGTAATTTCCGAATAAGAATGTATATTAGCTGTGGATTCTCGTTTTTCAAATGGTCTTAAATCGTAAGAATCTTTTTTTTGTAGTGTGAATATTGTGCTTTTGTTTGAAAATTCCTTATGAACTAAAGTTGTTTCTTTATCGACAGGTTCTATTGCATTTGCAAAACCAATATCAAACGTAATATTTGATTCTCTTAATGCCTGTCTTACCGAATTTTTTATGAAACCAAAAATCGCTCCTTCATCTTCGAACTTTACTTCTAACTTTGAAGGATGAACATTAACATCAACTTTTCGCGGGTCTAAATTAATGAAAATAAAGAACGAAGGATAATTTCCTTTTTCTATAAGGTCGTCATAGCCGGAATATACGGCATAGTTCAGCGATTTACTCGTAATAAACCTGTTGTTTAGATAAAAATACTGGTCGGCTTTCGATTTTTTTGTAAAGTTAGGTTTTGAAATGTACCCGCTTAAATTTATTAAATTATTACCCGATTCAATTTTTATTAATGATTCCGAAAAGTTTATATTAAATAATTCGGATAGTCTCTTTAGAAGAGATGATTTCTTTAAATCGAATAATTTTTCATCGTTATTGAAAAATATAAAAGAAATATCTGGATTTGAAATTGCAAGTTTAACAAATGTCTCATAGATATGTCTGAATTCCGTATTATCGGATTTAAGAAAATTTCTTCGTGCAGGAGTATTATAAAAAATATTTCTCACGGAAATTGAAGTTCCGAAATCACAGCTTGTTTTAGTAACCTGTTTTACTTCATCGCCTTCAATTTTTATAAATGTTCCTATTTCTTCTGAAAGCATTCTGGTTTTCAATTCTATTTGGGAAATAGAACAAATCGAAGCTAACGCCTCGCCTCGAAATCCAAGTGTAGATATACTTTCAAGGTCTTCTACCGAACTGATTTTACTTGTTGAGTGTCTCAGGAAACACATAGTGGCATCTTCTTCCGTCATTCCGCTTCCATTGTCGATAACCTGTATGAGTGATTTCCCCGAATCCTTCACGATTAACGATATTTCCGTAGCACCTGAATCTATCGAGTTTTCCAATAACTCTTTCACTACGGATTCTGGTCTGTTTACTACTTCACCTGCGGCAATTTTATTTGCAATTGTCTGTGGTAATATTTTTATTTTATTTTCCAATCTTAATCATTTTTTTTAATAATCTTGTGAGATTTTCTTCTGCT
>JBAZEQ010000307.1:0-2578 GCA_041653855.1 Ignavibacteria bacterium
GAGGATTTCTAATTTCATGGTAGACCCAAACTGCCGGAAAGATTATAAACTGAGGTATTTGTGGCATCTAAGCTGTAGTCCTAGATTAGGGGCTGATGTTGTAACTATGGTTCCAAGTCACAGAGGAATTAATAGAGGCGATAATGAACCTCATAACACTAGATTCTGTTGCTCGATTTATCCTACTGGTGGATTTGTCGCCCTACCATTAAGAGAGAAAAGAAAATATTATCTATATCGATCAGTAAGTAAGATCACATCATATAGACCATATGATGTAGGTGATTCTAGTGGAACTGGCGAACGATGGTTATTTGATGATTATGATTTTAAGAAAATGCTTGAAATTCCATCAAAGGATTTTAGATTATATCGAGACACAATAGATACATTTGACTTAGATCTTGGCAGTTGTTTTAGTGAAAATATTAAACGCCAGCGAAGAGCATTAGTTGCAATTCACAACCTGCTAAAAAAGGAATTCGTAATATGAAGCGATATATTCTAGGAGTTGAATTCTTCAAGGCCGGAAATGAAGAAGAACATGCACTAGTAAATGGCGAATTGATGAATCTCATCGATGGCGCTAAAATGGCGGTATTTGATATTCCAGATGGTATCGAAGATGAGAAAGAATTTCTACTCAAAATAGTAAACCAATACATTTCAATGCTAAAAAGTTTACCTACCGAAGTAATCAAGTCTCAATTACCTAAGTTTTATAAGGCATCCACCACAAAACAATTCTGGCTCCATATATTCCCTGATAATTTCGTTGAGAAACATCAGATTAATGATGAGCCAGTGTTTGAAGAGTTTTCACTCGAAGCAAATTTAGAAACTGAAACAGATGATTCACCTACATTCGATTCCATTGATATATTCATCGATTTTGATGGACATGAATTGAATGGACCTCCAGACAGAATTAACTTTTGGGAGACTATATAACATGGCTATTACAACAAATGTTACCATAGATGAAGATACTGATGTAGATATGAAGGCTGAATATATTATGTCTCTACTTGAGGATGACTACCATGTGAGAAGTCAAGGTCCATATAGTAACTGTGGTATTATTGCACTTCCCGGCGATAGCGTCGAAAGCGTAAAATACACGATCCACCTAGCTAAACAAAGGTATTAATCATGAATGAGAGAAAGAATGAACCAATGAAGTTTGAAGAAACATTACAGGGTAGACTAGATAGGATTCATGAAATATGCGAAAAGCTCGCTAAAAGACATTGCTGGAGTGACCATCCAGATGAGTTCAATCCAATGGATTTCAGTGGCGGCAATTTTGACGACGCATATTTCGGAGGAGTCGAGGATGGTCGTGCTGAATTAGCCAGAGAATTGCTTGGTATGTTACAGGGAAATGAATAATGAGTGAAGAAAAAGACTATAGCAAATACCGTATGTATGTTCTGGTGAAGGAAGAATATCCTCCAAGTGTTGCAATTAATTCAGGAGTTCATGGAGGTATGACTGCGGGAATTAGCTGGAATGGTGAGGATGATTTCGACGGATGGCATTCAAATTCATTCCGTAAAATTACATGCTTGATGTCTCCGCAAGAACAAAAGAATCTATATGCAATCATGGAACGTGAAGGAATTAAGATGATTGAGCAAACCGAGTCTCGACTAGGTGGCGCTCACATTCTCACCATTTGCTATCCCTTCGATCCAACTCTCCCACAATTCAAGGCTTTTAAGTTTCTTAGACTCTATAAATGGGGCGAGTAGTGAGGTGTACTGATATTAATTGGGATGATGTGAAAATACACATGAAAGAACACCTGAATAGTTTAGGTCCAGAGGAATACATGACCTTACCGAAGGATGAGTACATTGCAATGAAGATGCTTACTCGATTCAAGGAATTGAAGCGAGAAGATCCGAAAAAACCACATCCAGATATTGGATGGATGCTTGAGATTCTAGATGTCGTTCGAGAATACGACAAATAATCTATTTGTTGACAGAGATATTCATATAAACTTTAGGCACTATTTTTTCAGGAGGCTTCGAATTACGAGGCTTCCTTTTTTGTTTCTTATCCTCTAAAGGTGCTTGAGGCTGTTCAGTAACTGGACGATATACTAATTTACCGTCTTTGCGAACTTCAACTTCTCCACCCGCAAGGAAATCATAGTCTCTTTTGTTAGGCTCCATGTCCCTATTGTAGCAATTAATCTACAGCGGCTTCCCTTTGCATACGAGAGCTATGTAGAGTGCGCTGAGGTGGGTGTAGAGGCTCACAGAAGATTTAGTTGACATAGTGAAGACCATGTAGTATCTTCTCCGATGGAGGTACTATCATGGAAATTCATAAGGAGTATGAAGGAGGCTTCACGCTCACGGTCGATTCCAGCCCCTCTGAGGTCGTCAAATCGATCTCCAGTGGCTCAGACCTGTATGGTACAATCAAGCGCGTATATAGTGTCCAAAATGGCAAGGAAGTCAATCACTGGACCTTTAAGGTGGAACCATTGGACTACATTGAAGAATATCTCGAACAGACATTGGAAGATGAAATAGCAATGATGGAACTGTTCGAGAATGATGAC
>JBAZEQ010000308.1:0-2517 GCA_041653855.1 Ignavibacteria bacterium
CTGATGCTGCTGCAATATTAAAATATTTAATAAAATATTTTAATATTAATATTAATGAAAGAAAATCCGATATTATGAACGTTGCACTTATGGTCGGAAGTGATGTTCCGTTTTTTCTGATTCAAAAACCCTGTTTGGCTCAAAGCAGGGGAGAAATTATCACAAGATTAAATGATTTTAATCTGGACAATTTCAAGCTTTTACTCGTCAACCCGAATCTACATATCTCAACAAAATGGGCATTTGAAAATTTGAATTATCAAATTGGAGATATTCACGAATCCGGTATAAAGGAAGTTAAAGATTTTAATCCATCTGCAAAAAATTTATTACAAAATGATTTTGAAGATATTGTTTTCAGTAAATATGCCGAACTCGGTTTAATTAAAAAGGAACTGTTGGAATTCGGTTCGGAGTTTTCTTCAATGAGTGGCAGCGGTGCAACAATGTACGGACTTTTCAACTCTAATGAATCGGAATCATTAAAAAAAGCCTTCGAGTATTATAAAGCAAAAAACTATTTTGCTTTTATTTCTTAAAGTTTATTGCAAAATAAAATTGCCACGACTTCTTTAGCCGTGGCAATTTGTTTTTCACTCAAAACTTATATACTAAAAACTCACGCTTACATTAAGATGCGGAACTATTACGGATTTCTGTAAATATAATGAATACTTGCTTTGAACATCTATACTTGTCTTAATATCTAATTTATTATTGTATCTTACAACACTCAATACTCCATCGGCAGCACTTAAAATATGATTTATTATTACAACCGTAATCATTAATGAACCATTGTCAAAGTAATCGTTTGCCTTTTGCCTGTCTGTCATATATTGTTCTACTTGAACCAATCTGAAGTCAATGTAATTACTTTTGTTAATTTGCAAAGGATTCGCAGAAGACCAACCCACAAGGAAATTCTGGTATTTTCCTATTACTTCGTAATACTGTTGCTCTCCGGGTCTGGGTAATGTATGTGAAAAATTGATTTCTTCACAAGCATTTATTTGTGCCCTGAGGATTTCATTGGGATTATTAAGATTAATATCGCTCGCTTTTGGAAATCCCTGGTCTTTTAACCACTGTGCATATTTTCTCATATCCCAGTTTTGATTCGCATAGCTTTTGTATAAATCCGTCTGGTCATTTCCTTTCTTCTGGAATATTGCATACGCTACCCACAAACCAACCTCTGCGGCGAGGAAAGAAGCACTTTTAATATAAGATTTTGCATAAAACTGTCCGGCTCCCGGGATTATACCCGAAAGAAGTCCGCCTAAATATGGAGATTTTTTGTTCGGGTTTTCACGGTTATCCTGGGGTATTCCGATATTGCTGTCTTTCATTGAAAACCGGTTCTCCCCATAAACGATTTTACTCTGTAACTCAAGGTTCTTTTGATGTTTAATATTTAATTCATATGGCTTCTGATTGTTAAAATCTATATTCGCATCCTGTGAATAAGATGACCCAATAAACAAAACAAATAATGAGATTAAAACTAATGTTTTTTTCATCTTTTAATAATAAATTTTTTTTAAAAATAGGGCATTACCCGGCAAATATGTTGTTTTAATCTTTTCTCCTTTCTGAAAAGAACCTTTCGTTTCTTCGAAGTTAAGTCTTTCTCTGCCTATATCGACTAAACAACCTATCACACCCCTTACCATAGAATGAAGAAATCTATCCGAAATAATTTTAAAAATCAACTCATCTTTTTTCTTGCTGTATTTATAATCGATACTTATTACGTTGCAACAAAAATTATGCTTATCTATCGAATTTTTACACAATGATTTAAAACTTTTATATCCGGTCAATAAATCGATAAATTTATCTATAAGATTAAAATCCACTTTGTAAATTAACTTGTAAAAATACCTGCTTTCTATCGAACGTTTTCTCGTGGATATTTTATATATGTATTCTCTTTTCTTTGCAGAAAATCGTGAATGAAAATCCATCGGTACTTTAGATATTTTTTTTATTGTAATCGTTGCTGGAAGTATCGAGTTTAGCGAATATAATATCTTTTCATTATCAAATTTAACATCGGTTTTAAAATTTGCTACCTGGTTGTATGCACTTACTTTAGCATCGGTTCTGCCTGCTCCTATTAGCTTAATATCCTGCTTCAAAATATTTTTTAAAGAACTTTCAAGGTACTCCTGAATCGTATTATTTGTATTCTTTTGTCTTTGCCAGCCGTTAAAATCAACACCATCATATTCAATGTTCATTTTATAGTTGTTCATAAAAACTTAAAATGATTTCACGAAATTTAACCTTATACCGTCGTAAGGGCTGTTTTTTGTACCTATAAATTCGGAATTAATTCTTAAACCTGACGAAGAATTATTGTAACTATTAGTTAACACTAATGCACTTATTGCACTTACAATCCTGTTTACAATAAGTCCCGTCGCAAATACTATCCTTGTATTATAAGTCCTTTCACTCTTTTTTCTTTGTAGGTCAAAAGTATTTTTGTTAATCTCATTATCCCAGTTC